>JBCCUP010000089.1 GCA_039196715.1 Pseudomonadota bacterium | reverse complement strand
GTCTTCCTGACCGGCACCCTCGCCGTTTTTTACGATGAGATCGACTTGCTGATCTACGATGAAATTAGTGTGACGCCGAAACGCGAGAAGCACAAACCCGGCCAACTCTACGACCCTGCGACGGCCGAAATCGCCGAGCGCGGCCTCGGCGCGATTGGCTACATGTACATGCCACTCGACCGCAAGCGCACAGCCTACGGCGCCACGCTGACGCAACCCGGCGGTGCTTCGCGAAACATCTTCATCGACCCGTACACCGGCAAGGTCACAGGCACCACCAACGAACTGACCGTCGGCTATTTCCTCTCCGCACTGCACACTACCCTGTACCTGCCGGTCGTGGGCCGGGCGTTCGTGAACTTCTTTGGCGTGCTCTGCCTGATCAGCCTGATCACGGGCATCATCAACTACCCCAAGTTCTGGCGGTCCTTTTTCAGGAAACCGCGGTTCGAGAAAAGCACCCGCGTCTGGGTGGGCGACATTCACCGCCTGTTCGGGCTGTGGTCCATGTGGTTCGTGTTGGTCATCGGCGTCAGCGGCACCTGGTGGTTCTACCAGAACCCGCTTGTCGAATACGAGGTGGCTCCGGCCATCCTGCCTGCCTGGACCGCGCCGCCCGGGCCGACGCACGATGACCTCGATGCCAGCGACGGCCCACCGACACGGCTGCCCGCGCGCGCGATCGTCGACATCATCTGGGCACAGGACCCGGCCTTCGAGGTCACCTACATCCAGCCGCCGGACCACAACGGTGCGCCCTACTCTCTGTGGGGCACACACCGTGACATCCTGACCGGCAACTACGGCAGCGAATACCACGTACACCCGTTCACCGGCGAGATCCTGCTGAGCAAGGCGGGCTCCGAGCTCTCCACCCTGCAGCGGGTCGACTACGCCATGTATCCCCTGCATTTCGGCACCTGGGGAAATTCGGGCTGGGCCGACCTCGCCGTCAAGACGGTCTGGTTCGTCTTCGGTGCCTTGATGACGGCGCTGGCGCTGTCCGGCATCGTCATCTACTACAAGCGCACGGCCAAAGCGGCGAACGAGCTGTTGCCCGAGTCGGGTCGCGCGCGCCAGTTCGCCCGGGGGTGGCGCGTCCTGCGCCCGTGGGGCGGTGCGATGTCGGGCTTCAAGTACGCCAACTGGGTCGCGATCTGGTTCATCGGCGTCGGCCTCACCGCCGCCATGACGCTGAGCAACCAGGGCTCCGGCGCGATGGGCTACAAATACGTCAGCCAGGATGTCGGTGACTGGACCGTGTCGATGAACGCACTCAAAGGCTGGCTCGAGGCCGACCTCGACCCGATCGTGCCGGGGTGGCAAACCAACATCTGGACACAGGTGGAGTCGGGCGACCCGGACGCGATCAAGTTCATGTACGTCAAGATCAACAAGCCGCGCACCACGCGCGCGCCCGGTATGGTGATCCACGGTGTCGAGGGTGCCAAGCACGCGCACATGAAAGTGCCCGACACGTTGAAGGACGACGCCGAAATCTGGCTGACCATCGAGGACTGGCAGGGCAACTTCCACCAGGCCCGTTGGCCGCTCATGCCCGACAACCAGATGACCTTCGACACCCGCGACACCGACGCCGCCGAGCTGGCCAGTGCGCTCTCCGCGACACACACCAACCCATGATCCGAAGCGGCACTGTCGCTAGCGAACACCGTCGACAATGGCGGTCCAGCGGGACAGAAAATCCGCTTCACTGCGTTTGCCGAAATCATCGACGTGCCAGACACGCCAGATTGGCGGTACCTCGGACAGCGATGCGTGACCGGGTTTGCGCGAGCTGATCAACAGCGTCGGCAGCCCCGTCGCGAGCGCCTCTTCGCGCGACACCACCGGCAGCAGGCTGGCCTGAGCAAGCGGCGTGAGTTCGGCTTTGTCCACGGCCACCTGGACGACATCGAGTCCGAGCACGCGCGTATCGAGTGCCACGACCGCGTCACGTAGCGCACGGCTGGTGCGGTCAAAATTGCGCTTGACAGCCCGGATCGCCGTGTCACGTTCCATCCCAGCGGCACACGTCTGTTCGAGGTAGGCGACAAGGTCGCGCTGGACGATCCCGAGCATCAGCAAGGCGTTGGCCGGGTCGAGCCAGAAATAGCCCGGTGTCCCGTCCGCGGACAGAGCAAGCGCAACACGCTCCCCGCCGGGGATCAGCGCCTGGGCGGCGTCAACACGCACCACGCCGATGTTGTGTAGCCGCACATGCGGAAACACATCCACGGCGGGCCACACCGACAGCATATCGATCAGCAGGTCAGCGCGTGGAAAGTCCGCCGGAGACTGTCGGTCGATCCAACCCGGCACTCGCTTGATGCTGTATCGCGGCGGCGGCAGGTGATCCAGCGTGAACACCGTGTCCCGCGTCAGTGCGTCGACGAGGCTGGCGAGCACCGGCACCGCCGTGGCGATCACAAACGTATTCCGTGTATCAGTCGCGGACACACCACAGCGGTCAGCGGGTGCAGCAGCTCGCGTCACTGCGGGCACAGCCAGCAGCGCGACCAGCAGCGCCAGGACGGCAACGCGTGGCAGCAGCGCGCTCACGGCGATGGCCTCGCCCGGCGACGCCCAACCCACTGACGCCACAGCAGGCAGAGCACAAATCCCGCGCACGCGAACAAGGTGATCGCCGGGCCGGCCGACACCGGCCACCGCCAATACATCGGCAAAAACACGCCGAGCGTCGCCGACGACGTGGCAAAGAGCACAGCCAGCACCTGGAGCTGGCGCAGGTTGGACGCCACCAGTCGCGCACTCGCCGCCGGGATCAGCAAGAGCGCCCCGACCAGGATGGCGCCAATGATCTTGACCGAGGCCACCGTCACCAGGGCGATCAGCAACACGAATGCGTAGTCGTGCAGGCGCGTGTTGACGCGCAGGCTGTGGGCGACTTCCGGGGAGATCGCGACGAGGTAGGCGTGGTGCCCGAAGCGGTACCCAAGCCACACCACGACCACGCTGATCAGTGCGAGCATGGCGAGGTCACGACCCGATGTCACGAGGATCGACCCGAACATGACCTGCTCCACCAGGTGGGCATTGACGTGCTTGGCAACGTAGAGCAACAGCGCCGCGCCAAGCGCCAGCGCAAAGGACAGGAACACGCCGATCAAGGCGTCGTACGGGATGGTCGTGCGCCCCTTGATCCACTGCAGCAACAACGCAAACACGACCGAGAAGCTGAACAGGCCGATCAACGGTGACTCCACGGGCTCCCCCAGCAATATGCCGATACTGACCCCGGTCAACACGCTGTGACCGACTGCCTCGGACAGGAACGCCAGGCGCTTGACCACCACCAGGGTGCCGAGGAGGCCGAGGAGCGGTCCGATCATCACACTGGCGACCAGCGCGTTGATGAAGAACGCGTAGCCGAATATCTCGGGCAGAGTGCCATCGGCGGCGAGCACAGCGAACCAGCTGTGCACCGCATTCATTGCCCGCTCGCAACGGCAACGGAGTGCGATCCGATCGCTCCACCGGTCATCAACGGCAATATGGACGGCATATCGGCAGCAGGCCCGTGCGCTCGCAGAGACCGGTCGAGCCAGTACACGTGGTCACACCGGGCACGCACGAGATCCCAGTCGTGCTCGACCATGAGTATCGTGCCACCGGCGTCTCGGAAACGCGCGAGCAACGCGACAGTTGCGTCGCGACCGTCCGCATCCAACCCACTCATGGGTTCGTCAAGCAACAGCAAGCAAGGCGCCAGCATCAGCGCACCGAGCAGCAGCAGCCGCTGGCGCTCCCCGCCAGACAGGTCACCGAGGCGTCGGCCGAGCTTGTCGTCGAGTCGCAGCGTCCCGAGACCCTCGACCACCGCCTCCGACGGTTGCCAGCGTCCCACTTGCGCACGCGTGCCGCTGGCCATGTGCAGATAGTCGGCAACAGAGATGGGCAAGCTCGCGTCGAACGGTTCGAGTTGGGGCACGTAGCCGACCCGGTCTCGTCTGTCCCCGGTCGCGTCGGGTGCGGCCGACCACGCGATCTCGACACTGCCCTCGTGCGCCTTGAGGCCAAGGAGGGTCTTCAGCAGGCTGCTTTTCCCGCCGCCGTTCGGGCCGAGGATCGCGTGCCACTGCGCGGCTGCGAACTCGCAACTCACCGCGTCGAGCACGCGCTCCCTGCCCTCGTCGAGGCAGACATTGCGCATCCGGATGCGCGGCCCGAGGACCCGATCGGCGATCACGGCGCGGCCCGGCCGGCCGCATGGCGCAGCGCTTCGACCAGCGTTCGCAGGTTCAGCGCCATGTCATCGGTCACGAGCTCGCTGCGGTACGCACCGTGAGTCATGTGAGAGAAACGGTACAACCGCGTCCGCGTCTCGCGCTCGATCACTTCAACGTAGCGGTTCGGCATGTTCAGCTCGGTGAACAACACCTGCACGCCGGCGGCGCGGATCTTGTCGATGGTGTCCTGCAGTTGCGAGGCCGTGGGCGAGACACCGTGGGCCGGCTCGACCACTGCGCTGACCGTCAAACCGAACTCCTGCAACAGGTACCCGTAGGCTCCGTGCGTGCTGGCGATGCGCACCTCACTGAGGTCCAGGTCGGCGATGGCCGCCATCGCTGCGGTTTTCAGCGAGCGCAACCTGCGTGCGTAGTCGAGCGCGTTCTGCATGAAAAACCGGCTGTTTTCCGGGTCTAGCGCTGCAAGCCCCCGCGCGATGGTGTAGACCTGCCGGATTGCGGCGTCGATGGCAACGAAGGTGTGGGGGTTGTGCACCTTGCCACCCGCCCGACTGATCAACGGCACCTGGGCGTTGGCATTGATCACGTTGAGCTGGGGTAGCTCCAGCGAGCGGATGGCCTCCATGGCAAACTCGTCATGGCCGATGCCGTTGACAACGATGGCGTCGAGTGCATGCAGACGCGCCAGGTCGGCCGGCGCGAGTTTGTAGGCGTGTGGGTTGAATCCGGCTTCGATCAGCGGCGTGACGCGGGCACGATCACCGACGATCTGCGTGACGTAGCTGTAATACGGGTGCAGCGTGATGCCGATGTTGAGTTCGGCGTGCGCCGCCGCGCCCCAGAGTGACGCCAGCACAGCCGTCAGAACGCCTCGCCACGCGCGGCGATCAATGCGCATGGTCGCTGCCACCTATGGCACCGTCACTGCCGAGGTAGTGCCAGGTCTCGCCATCCGTGTCGCAACCCCTGGCACGCGTGATCAGTTCACGCGATTGCCGCCAGCTCACGCGATACGGTGGTGCACCGCCCGCAGCCGGCCATTCCAGACGCATGAGGTACGTCGCTTCGGTCGTTTGCAACTGGCCCATGAAGCACTGCTCGAAGGCCAGCCACTGCACCGGCGTGCGTGCGGTCCCCGAGGTGACGGCAAACGGCGCCACACCCTGGGCGACGAGCCTGTCGAGGCTGGGCTCTACGCCCTCGAGTTCGCGCAACAGACTGACTTCCTCTGCCGCCACGGCGAGGGCGGTGAGGTCCGCACGCAGCCGAGCTGGCACCCGCTCATCGGGGCTGTCCATGGCCGGGTACAAGCCGAGGAACAGCAGCGCTGACACCAGCGCGAGGGCGGCGACGCCACCGAACACGGCACGGTCCTCGGCGTCGGTACGCCACGGGTGCACCGTTTCCATGCGCGGTCCGTGCGACGGCTCGACCGGCTCGCGCACCGCCGTCACAAGCCCTCGATCTCGTCGCTGGCGATCTCGAGAACGTGGCCAGGTCCGGCGTCCATGATGATGAAAAAGACGCCCTCGGGCCGATTGAAACGGAAACGCGCGTCGGCGTCGGTGCGGCCTTCAACCAAGAGATCGTCGTCCTCAGAGATCACCTCCATGATCACGTCGGGCGCCTTCGAGCGGTCGGAGAAGCCAGCCTCACACGCGACCTGCAGCACGCCACTGCTGTCGACCGATGTGCAGCTGAGAATCGGGTAATGTGCCAGCGCGGACACACTGCAGAGGCCCAAAAACACCAGCGCACCCGCCCGGCGGAGCCGGTGTCCAACTGGCCGGTTGACTGGACGCCCTGACGCCATTGTCCGCTTCCTCGTATGGGCCTGATTCGCCCGCGACCGACATGCTGCTGGGCTCCGGATCAACCGGGCCAGCCGCCACTGACAAACGCGCTGTGCGCCAGTCAGCACCCGCGCAACAGCCCGCAAATAATAACAATTATCATTACGTTTTGGTGGCTCATCACGCGGCGCTTCCCTGTCACCGACCACGGACACGGCGACGACACTGCACTTGGCCGAGCCCCCCCGCGCGGCCGTTGTGCGCCAACCGCGACGGGCCCAACGCCCGAGGTTGCTCTGTACCGGACCGCCTGGCGACGGCGCGTCGTTGTGCGACGCCAGTTCGGACACGCGGTTGAACCGTCCGCAAACCGTCAGAACCACGGCAACCACGCACGTGCAAAACCATTGCATCACATATGAATCACGCGTCAGCCCTGCGGTGATGCCGGCGGTGAATCCGCTTGCTAGGGACAAAATCAGGGTGTTATTGTCTTATTGCTAATTGTTCTCATTTAGATTCGCGTTAGCACTTGCGTTAAGGACGTGACTGTGTGTCACCGACCACGTCCGGTCCACCTGCCCACAAAACCCGCTGAACAAGACATGGATTCGTCAGGATCACACGCCGCCATCACGCTCGCCCACGTGTCCGTGCGACACGGCGATCGGCGCGTGTTGTCCGTTCCCGCGCTCCGGTTCGGCGCAACGGGGATGACCGCCATCCTCGGCCAGAACGGGTCGGGAAAGTCAACGCTGATGCGCATTGCCGCAGGGCAGTTGAAACCCAGCGAGGGCACCGCACGCCTCGGCGACGACCCCATTCTGTCGTTCTCGACGCGGCGGCTCGCGCAACGCCTGGCCTACCTGCCGCAACACCTGGAACCGGTACAAGGGATGCGCGTGCGCGAACTCGCCACCCTCGGACGCTACGCCTGGCGGGGCGCCCTCGGCAGACACACCGAGGCTGACCGTGCTGCCGTTGACACGGCACTTGCGCAGTGCGGTTGCACGGACATGGCGGACGCTCCGGTGTCCCACCTCTCGGGCGGCGAGTGCCAGAGAGCGTGGATCGCAATGTTGTTGGCACAGCAAGCGCCAACCCTGTTGCTCGACGAACCCATCTCTGCGCTGGACATCAGCCACCAGCTCGCTGTGCTCGACATACTGCGATCGCATTCGGTCAGCGTGGGCCAGTCCTGCATTGTTGTGCTGCACGACATCAATCTCGCGTGCCACTACGCCGACCGCATCATCGTGCTTGACCGTGGCGAGATCGCCTTCGACGGCGAACCGCGCGCACTGCTCGAAAGCAACACCTTGCCTCGGTTGTTCAACGCCCCCTTTGCTCTGCTGCACCACCCCGGTCGCAGCTTGCCCGTCGTCTCACCGCTACCGGACACCACAGCATGCGCGTCATGAACTTCGTTTTCGTCCCCCTCTTCCTCCTCGCCGTACTCGCGCTGCCCGCGCACGGGGCCCGCGTTGTCGACAGCCAGGGCGAACGGGTGTTCGACGCCGTGCCGCAACGCGTCGTGGCGCTGAGTTGGTCTCAAGTCGAACAGTTGATCAGCCTCGACATCGCACCGGTCGGCGTCGCCGACCCCGACGGCTACAACGCGTGGGTGGTGGAACCCACGTTGCCAGCTGAAGTGGCCGACGTCGGTCAACGCCACCAACCCAACTTCGAGCGTATTGCCGAGCTTGCGCCCGACGTGATCGTGGTCTCCGACGACCAGATCGACTTCAAGAAAAAGCTCGAACGGATTGCGCCGGTGGTGCACTTCGACAGCTTCAGCGAAGACCACGACAACGTCGCCTTCTCGCGGGCCAGCTACCTCGCACTCGCCGAATTGTTCGAGCGCCAAACGCTGGCCGAGGCACGACTCGATGCCCAGGACGCGCGCATCGCCGAACTCGCCGAGGCGGTTCAGGCGCACTTCGGCGGCACACTGCCCAAGGCGACAGTGGTGCGTTTTCTCGACCGAAAGCGGGCTGCGGTGTACGGCGACAACGGCATGACGACCCACGTCATGGAGGCGTTCGGCTTCGAGAGCGAGTACCCCATCGGGCCGTCAACCTGGGGCCTCGCGATCAAGAAAGTGCCCGACCTTGGCCGCGTGGAGACGGGTTACCTGCTGCACATCCTGCCGTTCGATCAGCAGGACCGCTTGTTCGCTACCCGCCTGTGGCAATCGATGCCGTTTGCCAAACACGATCGCGTCGTGACACTGCCGTCGGTCTGGACCTACGGCGGCGCCCTGTCCGTTGGGCGTATTGCCGAACTGATCGCCGACGCCATGCTCGCCGTGTCACCGCCACGCGCAGAGTGACAGGCTAACCCCTCGATGGCTGCACTGCGCACCCCCGCTGCCTCCGCTCTGCCCGTCGCCGTGACCGGCGCCGGTTTGCTGGCGGTGTTCTGGCTGCACCTGGCCAGTTTCGAGGCGGGCCTGTCGTGGCCGGCGCGCTGGCAGTTGGTGTGGGGCGCCGACGCAGAAGCCTATCTCGAGGCCCGCTTCTTGTTTTCCGACCTCCCGCGCGCCGTGATCGCCGTGCTGGCGGGTGCAGCGCTCGGTGTCGCTGGCAGCGCCATACAGCAACTCACCCAAAATCCGCTGGCCTCGCCCTTGACGCTCGGTACGGCGGCCGGAGCCTGGCTTGGCATTGTCATCGGCGCCGTGTTCGCGCCCGAACTGCTGGCCCGAAGCAGTTTGCTGTTCAGCCTGCCCGGGGGACTGCTCGCCACAGCGATCGCGTTGGGCGTGGCGCGGCGGCACGGACTGGACGGCCCGACCGTAGTTGTCGTCGGCATGGCACTGACGCTCGCCCTCGGTGCCGTGGCGAGTCTGTTGATCCTGGCAAACGAAGGCTACGTGGACAGCTGGTTTATCTGGGGTTCGGGCGACCTGACACAAGTGGATTGGACCTGGGTCACCTGGCTGGCGCCGCAAGTGGCACTGGGGACGGTGTTGCTGCTCGGTTTCAGCCGTGCACTCGCCGTGATACAGCTCGGCCACAAGCAGGCAGCGGCGCTCGGGTTGGCCGTGGTGCCAACGATTGCGCTCGGCCTGGTACTCGCCGTCTGGCTGACCGCGAGCACCATCAGTGCCGTGGGGCTGATCGGCTTCGTCGGCCTGCTCGCACCGCACATCGCACGGTTTCTGGTCGGCCCGCGGCCTGCGATCGCACTCGCTTTCTCGGCCGTGATCGGCGCAATCGCCCTGCTGGTGACCGATGCACTCGCGGTGTGGGTCAGCCAACACAGTCGCGACCTGGTCACCAGCGGCGCTGCAACCGCGTTGATCGGCGCGCCGAGCCTGTTGGTGATACTGCTGACGCGCAAGCGCGTGCACGTGGCCCGGCCACAGCACCTGGTCAGTTGGGACCGAGGGCAGCCGCGCGCGGTGGTGCCCGCCGTGCTCTCACTCACACTGCTTGCCGTCGCCGCAAGCGTCTTTGTCGGCGTCAGCGACGCCGGCTTGGCACCGGGTTGGCCAAGCGAATTGCAGTGGGCCTACCGCGCGCCTCGTCTGCTCGGCGCGGTTGCGGCAGGCGCCGGAATGGCACTCGCCGGCCTGGTGCTGCAACGCCTGTTCCGCAACCCGCTGGTCAGCCCGGACATCGTCGGCATCTCCTCAGGCGCGAGCCTCGCGCTGCTGATTGCGTTCACCTTCTTTGGCGTACCGTTCGGTACCGCGGCCACAATCTGGGCACTGGTCGGCGGCTTTGGCGCCATCGCCCTGCTGGTCGCCGCGGGCTGGAGACTGCGCAACAGCATTGCCGACATGGTCCTCGTTGGCCTGTCGCTCTACGCGCTGTCGGATGCGCTTTTGCAGTTCGTGATCGCCCAGGGTGGGGAGGACAGCTACCGGACGATCTCGTGGCTATCAGGGTCGACCTTGCGCATTGAAATGGGCGAGGCCGCCTGGCTCACGTGCGCGGTCCTGATGCTGGCTGGCGTCATCCGCTTGCTCGCCCGAGACATCGCGTTGCTGGACCTCGGTGATGCCGCGGCTCGAGCGCGCGGCCTGCCAGTGACATCACGCCGGATTGCACTGCTGGTCGCGGCCGCGGCCCTCGCCTCCCTGATCACCGCCGTGGTCGGCCCAATCGCCTTTGTCGGGCTGTTGGCGCCCCATCTCGCGCGCTCGCTCGGCGCCAGGAACATCGGCGACCAGCTCACGCTCTCGCTGCTGCTCGGCGCAGCCCTGTTCGTCACCGCCGATTGGGTCAGCCGTGTCGCGCTCTACCCGGCCCAGCTTCCGCCCGGCGCCGTGTGCGCTGTGCTGGGCGGAACCTACCTCTGCGCCATCATGCTCAGGAGACCCACTCGGTGACCATCGTGAAGGGCAAAACCGCGCTCCGCGTTGCGCTGTGCGCAGGTTTTGCGTTGCTGCACACCGTCGCCACGGCAGACGACGGGCTGGATGTGGATGAGCTGGTGATCTACGGCGGCGAAGCTGCGAGCGAGGATGAACAATCCGGGCTGAACGTCGATGTGATCGACGCTGAAGACTACGCCAACCAATCGACAGACCTCACCTACGTGATGCGCAAGACACCTGGCGTGATCGTGCGCGAGCAGGGCGGCATGGGTTCGGATTTCGACCTCTCGCTCAACGGCCTGGGTGGGCGACAGATCCGCTACTTCATCGACGGGCTGCCGATGGAGAATTTCGGCTCGGCCCTGTCACTGAACAATTTCCCGATCAACCTGATCGAACAGATCCAGATCTACAAGGGCGTCGTACCGATCACCTACGGCGCAGACGCCCTCGGTGGCGCTGTCAACATCACCACCCGCGATGCGCTCGAACCCTACCTCGACGCCTCGCTGTCGTACGGGTCCTACAACACCCTCCGCGCGGCCATCAACGCGCAATCGGTGGATGAGAACGGCGGTTTCGCGCGCGTCACCGGGTTCATCAACCGTTCCGACAACGACTACCCCGTCGACAACGTACCGACCACCGACGCACTCGGCAACCAGACCGGAACCGCCACGGCAAGGCGCTTCAACGACCAGTACCAGTCGGCCATGTTGTCGTTGCGCCGCGGTGTCACCGACAGAGGTAACCTGCGCGAGCTCTCCTTCGGTCTCACCGCCGCCGCAAACCGCGACGAGGAGCAGCACCCCGACCAGTCCATCAACGATGTCTACGGCAGGGTCTACGAGGACAACGAAACGCTGATCGGCAGCGCGACCTGGCGGCACCGCTTTGGCACCCTCGACACGTCCGCCAGCGTGCAGGCCGGGCGTATCGTCGAAACCAGCTACGACGCGTTCTCACGCAACTACGACTGGTTTGGCAACTTCGTGCCGAACACCGACCCGCTCGAGGGCGAGATCGATACGCTCTCGATTTTCGAGCGCGACGACGAGATTGCCCGGCTGAGCCTGACCGCGGAACGGCCACTCTCGGAGCGCAACACCATTGCTGGCAACGTCACCTTCAACCGGCTCGACCGGTCGGGCAACGATCGGCTCAACGCAAACAACACCTCGTTTACCTTTCCCAACTGGGTCAACAAGGGTGTGCTGGGTTTGAGCTGGACGCACCTGTCAGCTGACGAGCGCTTCCAGTCGTCACTCTTTTCAAAATTTTACAACTACGACGCCGAGATCAACGCCGAGATCTTCATCGACTTCGAGCTCGAGCAGGTCCGCCGCCGGGTAGACAAGAACACCGAAGGTTTCGGCGGCTCCCTGCGTTACGACATCGGTGACAACACCACCTTGTCGGCCTCCTACGAGAACAGCTGGCGGTTGCCCGAACCCGACGAAATCCTCGGCAGCGGCAAGTACATCCGCCCGAACCCCTTCCTCGAGCCCGAGCAAAGCGACAACCTCAACCTCGGCGTGGCACACGCAACCTACTGGGGCGACACCGACATCGACCTCGGGGCAAACGCCTTCGCCCGCGAGGCCACGGATTTCATTCGCTACGTTCCGGATCAATTGATTTTCGGAATCTACCAGAACGTGGGCCGTGTCAGATCGCGTGGGCTGGAACTCAGCGCGACGGCGCAATTTCCGAGCGACTGGAGCCTGCGCGGCAACCTCACCTGGCAGGACATCACCGACCAGACGCCGTTCGATCCCGACGGCCAACCCAACCTCAACGTGGGCAGTCGACTGCCCAACCAACCGTGGTTGTTCGGCAATCTCGCCTTGAGCCTGGACGACCAACCGTTCCGGAACGGTCGCTGGTCGGCCACGTGGTTTGTCAATTACACCCACGAGTTCTACCTGACGTGGGAAAACTCTGGCGCCATCGACAGCAAATTCACGATTCCCGAGCAGCTCACCCACGACCTCGAGTTCGAATACACGCGGGCCGCCGGTGACCTCACTGTCGCCTTGAGCTTGAGGAACCTGCTCGACGAACCCGCCTTCGACAATTTCAACATTCAAAAACCCGGCCGCACCGTTGCGTTGAAACTGCGCTATTCGCGGTAGGCCACCATTGCCACGAGAGAGAACGACATGAGTGATACCACACTTGGCTTTCCAAAGACGTTGCTCAGCCTTGGGCTGGCGGCAGCCATGCTGTCACTGGCTGCGTGCAGCGACAGTGATTCCACAACCACGACGGACGACCCGACGCCCTCGACGTCCCTGAGCCGCTTCGTGATGCTGCACAAGGACACGGGTGACCCCGAGCCGGAATTCCTGCTTGCGCAAGCCGACATCATGACCCAGAGCGTGTCCTCGCAGGGTGCCGGCAATGAGCAGCTGGGTTGGAACTTTTTCTACCCGGTCGGCAACACGGCGTTTGTCAGCGGGTACACCGATTTCAACACCCGTTCCTACGAGTTGAATGCCGACGGTGAGGTGGTTGAGAAAGCGCGCTTCGTGTTCGAGAAACCGCTCGAGGCTTTCGCTGCCATTGGCACTGAGACCCTGGTTGCCAGCGACACGCCGCGCGACGGCACACACACGCAACGCACGATGCACGTGGTCGACGTGGCGACCGGCCTCGTGACCAGCAAGGTCAACTACTCGATTTTTGACGAGGACACCGGCACACCTGGCGAGGGCACGGTCGGCTACCCCATCGCCATGGCCGTGCGCGGTGACACGATGTTCATGGCCTTTCACAAGCTCTCGGACGACGGCTTCTACTTGACGCCCGAGGCCGACACGGCGTTTGTCGCGGTCTACGATTGGCCGGTGCAGGAGGGCGATGCACCGCGTGCCATCATTGAAGACACGCGAGTGGGTCACCTCGGTGTCAACGGCGCGTCCAGCAGCCTGATTCAAACCGAGAGTGGCGACATCTACGGCTACTCCATCGGCACCGCCGCGGCCGGCTTCAGCCCCGAATCCGGCAAGCCCTCGGGCATCCTCAAGATCGCGGCGGGCTCCGAGACCTTCGACCCGGACTACTTCTTCGACATCGACGCCGCAGGCGCCGGAGGCAAGCTGTTCTGGTTCGACTACATCGGCAACAACATGGCGATTGGTCGGATCAAGACCGACGCGTCCGCGAACGACCTCTGGTCCGCATTCGGTAAAGGCACCATCGACCACAAGCTCGTGATGATCGATCTCGAGGCGCAGACCGTCAGCGACGTTGCCGGCGTGCCGTTGCACCACAAGCGCTACAGCGGCCCAGTGTCCGTGATCGACGGCAAGGTATACCTCAGCATCGAAACCGCTGACGGCAACGCGATCTATGAAGTCGACGCCACCACCGGTGCGGCGACCCGGGGTGGCGACATCCTGGGCAAGACCATCAAGACCGTGCACCAGCTGACGTACAGCGAGTGAGTCCGGCGCCTGCCCGCGGGGTGATCGCGCGCCGCGGGCAGGCTTTGCCACCGTGTGACACGGAGCACGGGGCGCTCAGGACCAGTACGCCGCCGCGTACACACGGTGTTTGTCGATCGCGCGATCCTTGCGCAGCACGCGCTGGGCGGCCTTGGTGTCGCCCTGCGAGGAGGCGAACCACCAATAGGTCGTCGGTGTGTCCGTGGTCGCACGCTCAAGCGCGACGACCAGACTGTCGCCGCGCGCCCGGTGCAGCCAGTGCACGGTCACACCCGAGCTGTGCACCACGGTTTGCTCGTCGAGTGCATCCTCAACCAGCAGGTAGGCCTGACCATCGACGTGTTCGGGGGTGTTCTCGATGATGCGTAGGACGGCCGGCAACGCTGTCTCGTCGCCGAAGAGCATCAGCGTCTCGGCGTCCGGAAACCAACCGCCCCCCGGTCCGAGCAGGCCGACGGTCTGACCGACAGGTTCGCTGGCGGCCCACTCGGACGTGATGCCACCGTCGTGGATGAAGACATCAAACACCAGGGTGTTGCTCGCGGTGTCGAAGGTGCGCACGGTGTACACCTTCTGGTAAAGGCTGTCCTCGCCGCTGGGCCAATCGACGTTGCCGCGCGCATTGACCGCCGGCCAGACCGGCGTCCGGCTCGCATCGGATTGACGCAGCAACCTGAAATGCAAGCCGGTTTGCGCGAAGCGCGCCAACGCGTCGCCGACGAGTTCCACCCGGTAGTAGTGCGGGGCAAGTCGGGTCACTCTTGACACCGCTGCGGTGGCCAGTTCCGGCAGCCGCGCGCCGACCTTGTGCTCGCCGGTCCAGGCCAGTTGGCCGATGCGTTCGTCCAAACCGGCCAGGTGTGCGCTGATGTCACTGCGCGCCAGCAACAACACGGACTCATCGTCGGTGGACACCCGAATGCAGGCCGTTGGCTGATCCAGTCGCATCTCGATGCGCCCCCAGGACGCCCCACCTGCAATGGTGTCGGCCGAATCCTCGACCGTGTCGAGCTCGTGCTCGGCCAATTGCGCGCGCCAGAACTGCTGCAACTCGGCGGTCGCCTCCAGGGGCAAGGTCAGCTCACTGCTGTGCGTGAATCCCACTCGATTGTCCTCCTTGTAGGGTGAGCGCGGCTGCATTGACAGCCTTGCGCTCGATGCCAAATAATAACAATTATCATTTAGGTTTGGGTGTACATCACCCTCCGCTGCCCCGATCAGGACCAACCCGTGCCCATCCGTGACTTGCTAGACGCACTGCCCGCCGACTTCACCCACTTTCTCGATATCGGTGGCCCGGTGGTCTGGATTCACCTGGCGATGTCCGTGGTGCTGGTGGCCATCGTGCTGCTCAAGCTCTGGCAGTTTCTGCGCTGTGGTGTGCTGCTGTCGTGGGGCTGGCGACGCACGGAAAGGGCGATTCGTGACTACGAGCACGGCGCACTTAAAGCACACTCGCCACCGCGTCGCCGGGACCGCTCGGGCAACGACATCGTCAACACCGCCCTGCACCTCTCACAACACGTGACCGTCAACGACACGGCATTCATCGATGAAATGCGGCGCCTGGCCGAGGGCTACGTGGGCCGGTTGCGCGCCCAGCTTCGCACCGTCGAACTCATCGCGACGCTCGCTCCGCTGCTGGGTTTGCTGGGCACCGTGCTGGGCATGATCGAAGCTTTCCAGGCGATGCAGGCTGCGGGGCAAAACGTCGACCCGTCCATCCTGTCCGGCGGCATTTGGAAAGCGTTGCTGACGACCGCTGTCGGCCTGATCGTCGCCGTCCCGGCGGTGATCGTGCACAGTTGGCTGGAGCGCAGCGTCGATTCACACATGGGACGGGTGTCGGATGCGGTCGGTCGTGTCTTGACCGCCCGACGACTCAGCGTCTCCCAGCCACAAGACTGAGACCACCGTGCTGCTGGATCATGCCAGAAAGCCCGCCATCCGCGTGCCGCTCACGCCGCTGATCGACGTGGTCTTCATCCTCCTGCTCTTTTTCATGCTGAGTTCGGTGTTCGGTGTCGAACAACACATCGCCTTGCAGCAGTCGAAAGGCCGCGGCGGCGCACAGACCGCGGTGACACGCGTGCAACTGCTGGTGTTGCCCAACGGCGATATCAAGGGCGACGCAGAGACCTGGCAGGCCACCAGTGCGGCCTTTGAGGACAGCATGGCAACCTGGGCAGACGAAGCTCGCCCGGTCGCGATCGGTGCGACACGCGACACACCGGTGCAGTACCTCGTGGACGCGCTGGCACGGTTGCACCTTGCCGGTGTCAGCACCGTGCGCGTGTTCGAGTCTGTCGCACTGTGAAACGCCTGCTCGACACGACAGCGCAACGTCCCTCAGCGAAGAGCGACGACATGCTGCCGATGATCAACATCATCTTCCTGTTGCTCATCTTCTTCATGGTCGCCGGCAGCATCGAGAACATCGACCGCAGCATCCGACTGCCAGAGACGTCGGAATCGGGCACAGCCGTGCAGACAGGTTTGCTGGTTGAGATCCTGCCGGATAGCCGCGTCCGCATCGATGGCAGCTTCGACGATCGACCCCTGCTCGAGGCCCTGACATCGCGTGGTGTCACGGCCGACAGCGTGGTCATTTGCCGGGTTGACCGTGACGTCCCGGCCAGTGAACTGGACCCGCTGCTGCGCGCGATGCGCTCAATTGGAATCGCGGAACTTCAGATCGTCACGCAGCTGCCCTCGTGACCCTGTCGACGCGCCACTGGTTGCTCGCCCTGGTGTTGGCTGTCGCCCTGCACCTGGTGGTGTTGTACGCCTGGTTTGCCCGACCCGAGCAAGCCGGCAGCGCCGACGTTGGTGTCGGTGGCACCCTGGTGAGTGTTGGGCTGGCAGGCAGTTACGAACCGCCTCCTGCGCAAGAAGCCGAGCCCGAGCCCGAGCCCGAGCCGGAACCCGAACCCGATCCGGAACCCGAACCCGAGCCGGAACCCGAACCCGAGCCGGAACCCGAACCCGAGCCGGAACCCGAACCCGAGCCGGAACCCGAACCCGAGCCCGAGCCCGAGCCGGAACCCGAGCCCGAGCCGGAACCCGAACCCGAGCCCGAGCCGGAACCCGAGCCAGAGCCGGAACCCGAGCCCGAGCCCGAG
>JBCCUP010000088.1 GCA_039196715.1 Pseudomonadota bacterium | reverse complement strand
GATTACAGCTCGAGACTCCAGGACAAGGTTGGTTTTTACATTTCCCTTTGTGATGCCCAGGCTTGTGACATGTGGAACATATTTTCCCGCCTCGCCTTGCTGCCATTTCATCATACTTGTTTGCCTCTTGATGTAGTAGGCCGCGCTCCCACGGGGAGCTGAGTCTTTCCTCGATCTTGTGGGAGCTTGGCCGTCCCGCAGGGTCGCCGCGCGAATGGGGTTGGATCTGTACGCCGCCGTTGGATCGCTTCGCCCGGTCTCGCTTCGCGAGGACCGCGCTCCCACGGGGAGCTGAGTCTTGCTTCGATCTTGTGGGAGCGTGGCCGTCTGCGAAGACGCCGCGCGAATGATGCTGGATACGTGCGCCGCCGTTGGATCGTTTCGCCCGGTCTCGCTGCGCGAGGACCGCGCTCCCACAAGGGCGTGGTGCATTGAAACCGACGCTGCGCTACTTACCTTGGAATTCGGGCTTGCGTTTTTCCATGAAGGCGCGGCGGCCCTCTTTGTAGTCTTCGGAGGCGAAGCAGGCGGCGACCATGGCATCGCAGCGGGCCAGGTCGCGCGCGTTTGGGTCGGGCAGCATGACCTGGGTCGCGATGTATTTCATCGCCTGGATGGTCAGCGGCGCGTTGCCGGCGATGGTGTTGGCGAGTTCGGCCACCCGCTCGACGAGCTCGTCTTCCCCAACCAACTCCTGCACCAGGCCCATCTGCACAGCCGTGTCGGTGTCGATGCTCTTCGCGGTGAACATGAGCTTCTTGGCATTCGCCGACCCCACCGCGTTGATCAGGCGCCGGATGGCGTCAAAGGGGTAGCCGAGCGCGAGCTTGGCGGCTGGCATCGAGAACCGTGATTTCGTCGAAGCGACACGGAAATCGGTGCAGGTGGCGAGATTCAGACCGCCGCCGATGCAGTGGCCGTCGATCATCGCGATGGTCGGCTTCGGGAAGTGTTCGATGGTGTCGTACACCACCTTGAGCCGCGCGTTGTAGTGCTCTGTCGCCTCTTTCGAGCCACGCTCTTTCTCGAATTTCGAGATGTCCGCGCCCGAGACGAAGGCCTTGCCACCCGCGCCCGAGAGGATCACCACCCGCACCTGGTCGTCCTCGCGGAACGCGTTGAGCGCGACGTCCACCGCGTCCCACATCTCGAGCGACACCGCGTTGTAGCGCTCGGGGTTGTTGAACACGATGTGGCCCGCCGCGCCGTCGACGCGCGCCTGGATTTTCTCCGTGGGCAGGGTGAGTTCGGTTGCCATGGGTGGGTCCTGTGTCTGTGCGCGTTGAACACCAGATGCGCATTCTACAAGAGCGTGAGGCCGCGAGCGCGACGGCAAGCCCGATTCAACCGGCCACAACCCCAGCCGACCGCAGGCCCCCGGATACTGTCGTCATGAGATGAAGAATCGAGCGAAAACACCGCCGGCCTGGAACGATTTGCGAGAACCGAAGTGCAGTGTATGTAGTGGTACAGGCCAGCAGCGGAAACACGGCAAAGCCGTACGACGCCCGCACCGTTTACAGCCGATTATCCGGCTCGTGACGGCGGTATCTAGCGCCGCGGCACCAGCTTGAACACCCGAATCGACAGAAACCGCCCGATGTAGACCGTCAGCAGAATGCGCACGAGGTGGTGCAAGGCCACCACGATCGGGTTGAAGTTCAGCGACAGCGCGATCAGGCTCATCTCGGCCAGGCCACCGGCGGCAAAGCTGATGAACATCGCGCCGAAGTCCGCCGGCACGTTGGCCGCGAGGACATAAGCGAAGCTCCCGGCCAACACCAGCATGTACACACCGCTCAAGAGGCCCATGCGCAGGCCGCGCGCAAGCTGCCGCCGCGAGATGCCGGAGAATTGCGCGCCGAGTGCGGTGCCAACCATGTATTGTGCTGCGTGCCCGAGCCAGGGAGGAATATTGACGTCGATGAACCCGCCCACCGACAACAGCAAGGCCAGCAGCAAGGGCCCGAGCATGTGCGACACCGGCAGCTTGGTCTGTTGTCCGATCATCAGACCAACCATGGCGATGCCAACGATCACCGCGACGTCGGTCGCGTCGTAGTCACTTGTGGCGAGCGTCTCACCCGCGAGCGAACCCACCGCCTCGCCCTCGATAAAGAGGAAGAGCAGCGGCACCGACACCACCACCAAAATGATGCGGATGAAGTGCTGGGAGGTCACCACGCGCAGGTCGGCGCCCGCCTCCTCGGCCAGCGCGGCCGAGTCGATGATGCCACCCGGCAAGGCGGCGAAGTAGGCATCGAGTTTCTCGTACCCGCCCAGGCCCCGCATGATCGCGTAGCTGCCGCCGTGGGCCATGAGGATGAACGGCACCAACGCGAGCCCCGACACCCAGAAGTGCGGCACCAGCGTCAAGAGCTCGGGCGTGAAGCGCGTCCCGATCATCGACCCGATGATCGACATGAACACCAGGCGTACCCAGCGCGAAAGCTTGGGCAGCCGTTTGTCGTCGCGCTCGTACCAGAGCACGAAGCTCGCAGCGCCCGCGATGCCGCCGAGCATAAAGGGCATCGGCAGCCCGATCGCGTAGGCCGCGATGCCGCCGATCAGGCCAAACGCGAAGATCGGCAGGAAGCGGCGGTCCAACGCGCTCATGGTGAGGAGCGCATGTCGGCCCACACGCGCAACGTCCGGGCACCGCCCAACCGACGCTCGGACCGGCGGGACTTCAAGCCGCTGCGATGTCTTTGCCCGTACCGCCTCACGTCGCGCCCGCAACCCGTGCTACGTCGCGTCGGTCTTCCGGGCGCGGTAACTCGTCCAGGCGCGGAACAACACCACCGCGGCGCCGATCATCAGGAAGATCGGCGCGTAGGAGAACTTGCCCTGGTACTCGAAGCTGGTGAACACCAGAAAGCCCTTGTCCGAGATGATCATCGACTGGCGAAACGCCTCTTCCATGCTGGAGGTCAACACGAAGGCGATGATGAACGCCGCCGCCGAGAAGTTCGTGCGCCGCATCGCGTAGCCGATCACCCCGAACAGCAGCGCAAAGCCCACGTCCCAGATCGACGCGCGCGAGGAGTAGCTCGCCGCGAGCGCGGTCATGAAGATGAACGGGTAGAGGTACTGCGTCGGCAGCAGTGCTATCGCACGGCCGATGAACGGCGCCGCGAAGTAGCCGATCAGCGCGTAACACGCGATGCCGATGAGGCCGGCCGCGAAGATGCCGAAAATGAATTCACGCGGGCTGATCAGCTGGCCGCCCATGAAGAGCGGTGGCTCGGACGCGAAGATGGTCGGCCCGGGCTGCAGGCCGTTCACGAGGAACATGCCGATCAGCACCGCGGCGATGGTCGAGCCCGGGATACCGAGCGTCAGCAGCGGAATCATCGACGGGCCGGAGACGGCGTTGTTGGCCGATTCGGGCGCGGCGATGCCCTCGACGATGCCGGTGCCCCACTCGTCCTTCTTCTTGGATTTGCGCTTCTCCTCACCGTAGGCGACGAAGCAGGCCACCGACGACCCGAGCCCCGGCATCATGCCGATCAGCGAACCGTAGATCGACGAGCGGAACATCAGCGGGATACAGCGCTTGAACTCGCCCCAGGTGAAGTAGTGCGCGGTTGGGTCGTCCATCTTGTCGCGCGCCATCTCGGTCATCTTCACCTTGGCGGCTTTCTCGGCCTGAATAATGACCTCGGAGATGACGAACACGCCGATCAGGAGCGGCACGAGGGCCATGCCGGACTCGAGCTCGTCGATGCCCATGGTCATCTTGAACTGCCCGGTGATGATGTCCTCGCCGATCAGGCCGATCACGGCGCCAAAGAGCGTGGAGATTATGCCCTTGATGATGCTGTCGCTGACCACCGAGCCGATGACGACAAAAGCCATCAGGTAGATCGCGAAGTTCTCAGGCGGCCCGAACTGGCGCGTGAACGCGGCGATCCAGACAGCGCCGAAGATCAGCACGATCTCGCCGAAGTAGTCGCCGTAGACCGAGGCCACGGTGGCGGTTTTCAGCGCCTTGCCGGCCTTGCCGCTCTGCGTCATCGGGTAGCCGTCCTGCATGGTCGCAGCCGATGCGGCCGTGCCGGGCGTGTTGAACAAGATGGCAGCTATGGACCCGCCGTAGCGCCCCGACTTGCCGATCACGTAGAGAAACGCGAGCCCCGCGAGGCCACCGATCTCGTCGTTGTACGCGATGAGGATCGGCAGCATCATCGCAATGGCCGCGGCCGCGGTCAGCCCGGGCAGCGCGCCGAACACAATGCCGACGAAGGCCGCCAGCACCACGAACATGATCGCGAAGGGGTCGTTGAACAGGATGACAAATCCGCAGGAGATGTCGAAAAAGATGGAGAGGAATCCGAGCGACTCGAAGGCCTCTTCCAGGCCCGCACACTGGTTTTGCACCTATTCCGCTCCTGTAATCCAATTGGTGTACGGGCGCATGTCGACGACCGCACCCGCGGGGTCGTTCAGCAGCATCACGCCCATGAACACCCACTGAAAGATGAAGGCCGTGACCAACGCGCCGATGAGCATCACCAGCCAGTTGCGCACGCCGAAGGTCAGCAGCATCGAGATCAGCGTGACGACCAGGGCGACAAAGTAGCCGAAGGCCCAGAACGCGGCGACGAACAGCGCGCCGCACGCGACCACGAGAAAGATCCGTTTGACGTCGCTCTCGAGGAAGCCGTACCCGTCCTTGATCTCACCCGCCTTGCCGAGAAAGGCCCGCAGGCCCAACCACAAGCCGCCGAGCACCAGCGACACGGCGAGAATCATCGGCAGCGTACGCGGCCCGACCGACTCGCGGGACGTCTCGATGGTGAAGGCCTGGAAGATGAAGAAGACGCCGATTGCGATGACCACGGCGCCGACGCCGTACTCCAGTTTGGTCTTGTACTCGGTCGTGCCCATGTGCGGTTCCTGTGGTCTGTCTGTCAGCCAACGACCGGATCAGGTCGCAGCCGACGGCGGCGCGTGGCCGGGTCGAGGGCTCGGTGGCCGGGCGCCGTGTTTCGGTGCCGGGCCAACGAAAAGAGGCAAGCCCGAAGGGCTTGCCTCTGGTTCAGCGCGGTGCGCTGAGCGCAACCTTACTGGTTGGCGATGATTTCAGCCACCACCGGACCCATGACGTCGAACATGGTGTCCTGTGCTGCCGTGGCCGCAGCCGCATCGGTGTAGAAAGACGCGAGGTCGTTCTTGCCCATGTAGCGCTTGTAGCCCTTGAGGTCGGCGATGTGCGCGATGGCTGCGCCAACGTCGGTCTGCACCTCCTCAGGGATGCCCGCCGGTCCGAACAGGCACATCAGACCGGTGAAGTCGATGCCCTCGGTGCCCTGCTCCTTGAAGGTCATGAGGTCGGGGGCCATCGGGTCACGCTCGGCGCCAGCAGAGGCAAGTGCGCGGATGTCGTCTTCGAATCCGACCACGGTGTTCACGCCACCGAAGACCGCTTCAACCGACTGTGACACAAGGGCTGCGCGTGCCTTTGACCCGCCTTTGAAGGGCACTTTCTTGTGCGGGATGCCGTGGGTGTCGAAGAAGATGTGACCGATGGTCGCGTGCATGGTGGCCGCGCCAGAGGTGCCCCAGGTGATTTCCTTGCCGGACGCCTTGGCGTTGGCAACGAACTCTTCGACATTGGTGGCGCCGTTGGAGGTGTGCACCTGCAGAGACGTCACCAGCTGCGAGGCGCAGCCGAGGTTCACGAAGGCTTCGGGGATGTGGTACGGACGGTCGTCGCCCTTCGCCAGCTCACCGGCGATGAAGGTGCCGATGTTGATCATGTACAGCGTGTAGCCGTCAGCGTCTTCGTCCAGCACGGCCTTGGCGGCTTTCTGGCCAGAGGCACCCGGCAGGTTCACGATGAACGCGGGCATGCCGTTCATGGACGGCGCTTCGTGCATGTAGGACGCGAAACCACGCGCCGTGGTGTCAGTGCCACCACCGGCCGAGAAGCCGACCATGATCTTGATGGGTTTTGCGGGGTAATCCGCCATGGCGGTGGCGCTGGCCAGCATGGCCGTCGCGGCTGCCACGCCGGTGACAACTTTCTTTGCAAAGTGCATTGTGTACTCCAGATGGTGTGCTTCAGACGCGCGCGAGTCGCGTTCTTGAACGGCCGAGTGTAAACCGGATATTGTGCTTGCGCCATGCAGAATAGGTCGGAATTGCAACGATTCGACTCCGGAATCTGCACCCGGTCACAGTTCCGCACCCCGCGAGGTCAGGATGTCGCAAACCCACCCCTTTGAGGGCCTGTTGGTGGTGGACTTCACCCACGTGCTGGCCGGGCCCGCGTGCGCCTACTACCTCGGTCTGCTGGGCGCCGAGGTGATCAAGGTCGAGTCGGTCGAGAAGGGCGACGCGATCCGCCACCGCGGCGGCACCGACCGCGCCGGGTCGGCGGCGGGCATGAGCACCGCCTACCTCACGCAGGGTGCCGGCAAACGCTCTCTCGCGCTCGACCTCGATACGCCGGACGGCATCGCGCACTTCCACGCGCTGCTCGCCCGCGCCGACGTGCTGGTTGAAAACCACGTGCCGAGCACACTCGCGCGCCTGCAGCTCGACGAGGCCACACTGGCCGAACGCCACCCGCACCTCATTCACTGCGCGATGACCGGCTACGGCCGCGGCGGGCCGCAAGCCAACGCCACGGCGTACGACGTCAACATCCAGGCGTCGTGCGGCTTGATGGACTGCACCGGCACCGCCGAGAGCGGGCCGATGCGCACCGGCGCGCCCGTGCTCGACTACGCAACCGGTATGGCTGCGGGTTTTGCGGTGTCGGCGGCGCTCTTCGCGCGCGCGACGACCGGCAAGGGCAGCTTCATCGACGTCTCGATGCTCGAGACCGGGTTGTCGCTGATGAGCTCCACCGTCACCGACTACCTCAAGACCGGCAACGCACCGCAACGCCGCGGCAACCTCGCCAACAGCCGCTCACCCGGCGCGGGCAGCTTCCCCTGCCGGGACGGCATCATCGCCCTCGGCGTCAACGAAGAGTCGCACTTTAAGAACCTCGCGCGCGCACTCGACCGGGAGGACTGGCTCAGCGACGCCCGCTTTGCCGAGCGCAGCGAGCGGGACCGCCACGCCGCCGACTTCGCTGCCGAGATCGAAGCCGAGCTCGCGCGCAAGAGCGCCACCGAGTGGGAGCCACACTTGCAATCGTGTGGCGTGCCCTCGGCGCGCCTGAGAAGCCTGCCGGAGGCGCTCGCCTCGGAGCAGGTGCAGCAACGCGGCTTCGTGCAGACGACCGACGCCGGCGTGGACGTGCCGACGCTGCCGTTCCGCCTCGGCGGTGTCGCAGCCTATCACCCGTCGCGCGCGGCGCCGATGCGGGGTGAGCACACAGATGAGATCACGTCGTGGTTGGCGTGTACCGATTGAGGAGACTTCCGATCACCCTCCAATTGCTGCAATCCTGTGTTGCAGTCTCAGTGTGACGGACTGCCAATCACCGTTCACTGTCCTGTGGCCAGCGTCATGTGTTCGATGGCACTTGCCATGGCGCGGCTGCGCTTCACCGACACTCACTCGGAACGCAGTAGGCTGCTCTCTGCGCGATTACGCAGAGCGCACGGCAAAGGACAAGCGCACCTCGCCGGCTGCGCCTGGCCGGTCACACCGAGTAGGTCTCTTTGTATCACGCGCGCTCTGCACACGCTGACGTCACCCGACGATTGCGTCAGTTGCGAGACGAATCAAAGCTGCAGCACCATCGCAGCGCGGTGCGTGATGTCCTGCTGAAGCGACGTTTCGGTCCAGCCCGCTCGGCCTCGATGCACATAGCCTTGGCGCATGTCGTGCAACAAGCGGGCGCGTTCTAGCGACGGAAACTCAGGAGGCAAGTTGCCGCGCTCTTTTTCGAGTTCGAATCGCGCCGCGAGCCGCTTATCGGTGCTGTCTATCGCCTGGGTCATGCGTTCCTGAACGCCCTCCACATCGCCGACATTGGTCGCCACGCACGAGGCGAGGAAACAACCACGCGGGCCATCACCGTGATCGGTTGACGCGTGAATCACCGCCATGAGAAAACCGGTAACGGCTTTGCTGATGTCCGGCTCGGTTTCAAAGGCAACGATAGGCGCGCAGCCGTCTACGTCAGCGTAGCGGTCAATCGTTTTAAGGTAGAGCGCGCGTTTGTCCCCGAATGCCGCGTACAAGCTCGGGCCGCTGATGCCCATGGCACGCGTGAGGTCTTTCATTGAGGTCCCATGGAAGCCCTTGATCCAAAAGGTATTCATTGCCGCCAGCAGCGCGTCATCAAGGTCGAAGGTGCGCGGCCTCCCCATTTTATTTGTATCGTTCATTATTTTTCTCTTGACACCCCAGGCGCTTACTCCGAATATATATATCGAACGATACATATTCAATTAGGCAGCCCAGATGACTGCACCAGACACCACCATTCTGGCACCCAAACCGGGCCAGACACTGCCCGCATTACACCTGCCGTTGATCGGTGGCGGTGTCGCTGACATCACCAAGCCAACAGGCGAACACGATTGGCGATTGATCGTGATCTATCGCGGCAAACACTGCCCGCTGTGCACGCAGTATCTCGTGGAGCTGGAAGCCACGCGAGCCCAATTGAGCGACATCGGTATCGATGTCATCGCCGTGTCTGCAGACAGTGAGGAACGCGCCACCGCGCATCTCGCCAACATCGAAACCCATTTCCCGGTTGCCTATGACCTCAGCGAAGCACAAATGCAGAAATTGGGTTTGTACATCTCCGGCCCGCAAAGCGGCGTCGACGTTGCGCGGCCGTTTGCCGAACCTGGGCTGTTCACTGTGGACGACCAGGCACGGATACAACTCGTCGACATCTCCAACCTGCCCTTTTCGCGACCGTCCTTGGCCAAGGTCGCCAACGGCATGGCTTGGCTTCGAAGCCAAACTGCCGCTTTCCCGATCAACGGCTCCCACGCCTGACAGTCAACCCACACGTCCCACAACAAGGAGCCACGCTGATGCGCACATCACTTCTGCTCGCCGCACTCACAACCAGTGCAATCACTGCACTGGCAGCGACATCACTCACAGGCCCGACCGAGAGCCTCCACGCGCTGAATGACCGATTCAACAGCGCCATCGCAGAGGGCGACGTCCAAGCCGTCCTCGATCTCTACGCCGACGACACGTTGTGGATCGAACAAGGCAAACCCGCAGTGCAAGGACTGGACGCACCCCGCCAGCTATTCGAGTTCGTGACAGCCAACCGAGGCAAAGTCACTCACACAGTCGACACACTGTTTGTTGCAGGTGATGCGAGCCTGGCTGTGATGATCGGATCAGTGGAAGCCAAATTGGAGGCAGCCAATCTTGACGCCACGGGAACCTACCTCTTCGTGCTTGAGCCCAATGGCGACAACTGGCAGGTGGTCACCGACATGTGGCACCAGCACCAACCAGCCGCCGAGTGAATCGGGCTGACTCCTCATGCGGGCCGCGCTGGCCCATCTCTTTCCGATACAGCTACAGCAGGACACGCGCATGACCACTGATTCTGCCCAGGCGCGCGACATCAAATCGGCACTGGATGAACTGATTCACTCTGCGGCCAACTCACACCTCGAGATACTTGAGTCGCTCTACCATCGAGACATGACAGTGCACATGCTCGCGCCGGACAACAGCTTGCACACTTTTGACAAGCCCGGATTCATCACACAAATGCAGAAGACCCTGGAGACCAATGGTCCGCCAGATTCATGGGCAAAATACCACACGGTCGACGCGACAGCAGGCCGCGGTCACGTGCTCATCAGCCGCCGTGTCAACCTGACCGGCGACGAGGTCAGCCTGATCACTTTGAGTATCGACTTTGTGTTCGAGGACGGTCGCTGGCAGATCATTCGGGAAGTCATTTTCACGGGATAAGCCTCACATACGACTTCCACGGCGCTGCTCAGTGACTCAGAAAACGCCGATCTGCCCTCGGTAAGATACACCGTTCAATACGGTCTAATTATCAAGCATGGAACCAGTATTGGTTGATTGTCCATAATCGTCAACCAGTCAACGCGTCAATCTGGAACGTGGGCACGCTACGGTGGGACATGAGACGCTGTGGACATCGTATCGACGGGGTGCGCACCGCACCGAAGTGGGTGGATGCCCGGCAGGGACCGCCGTTGCAGCCTGCCGTGTGACGAATCACCTATCACCACTCACGGACCCTGTGTGGCAGCGTCGCGTATTCGATGGCAAAGCCACAGCGAAGCCGCACAGCAACGGACACCCCCTGAACGTGTTCAGCGAACACCGTGGGCCACCACGCTCAGCGCGACGCGAAGGACGACCGCACTTTCGCCGCCCAGACCCCGTCGATGTCGACGATGACCCAAAGCGACCGAAAGGCCGTCATGAGCGCATCGTCGCCATCGAAGCGCCGGATCTCGACGTCCAGGTGCACCTTGGCCTCGGACGCCCCCACCACCGCAATATCGCCCACCTCGGAGCGCGCCCAATCGGCGCCCGCGCGCGCGAGAAAGTCGGCGAAGTAGTGTTCGGGTGTCTCCCAGGTTTTCCAGGCTGTGCCGCTCAGGCGGTGGTGCGGGAAGTGCAGCGTCGCGGCCAGCGCGGTGGCGTCGCGCGCGTTCAGCGCGGCGATGTGCGCGTCCATCACCGCACGGGCGTGTTGGGTGGCAGCGTCGGTCACGAGAACACCTCCAGGTTGGCACTGATGGGTCAGAACCCGTACAGCGTGGCGGGGTTGTCGACCAGCACACGGTGCCGGGTGGCGGCGTCCGGCAGCCACCGCGACAGCAGGTTCACCAGCTGCGTGTCGTCGGGCATGGCGTGCGGCACGTGCGGGTGCGGCCAGTCGCTGCCCCACACGAGGCGTTCCGGGTTGGTCCGCACCAGCGCGTCGACCAGCGGCTCGACGTCGGCGTAGTCCGGCGTCGTGCCATCACTCACCCGGTACGGACCCGAGAGCTTTACCCACACCTGCCCGTCACCGAGCACGCGCAGCAGCTGCTGGAAACCGGGGTGGTCGACGCCCTGCTTCGCCCGCATGTGGCCGAGGTGATCGAACACCAGCGGCACGGGCAGCGCGCGCACGAGCGATGCGAGGTCGTCGATGGCCGTCACGTCGGTGAGCATCTGCAGGTGCCAGTTCACCTCGGCGAGCGTGCGGGCGAAGGTTTTGAGGTCCCCCGCCGCTGCGTTGCTCTGAAACAGCTGGTTCACCCGGCACCCCACCGCCCCGGCCTCGGACAGCGCGCGAAGTTCGGCGATCGATACACCGTTGTCGACGACGACCACCGCCTTCATGGTTGCCGTGGATTCGATGGCCGAGAGGGTCGTGCGGTTGTCTGTCCCGTATACGCTCGGTTGCACCACCACCGACCGGCCGATGCCGAGCGTCGCGTGCACCCGCTTCAACTGCGCCAGCGGCGCCGGCGGCGCGGTGTAGGTGCGCGGCATCACCTGCGGCGAGGGCGCGTCGAAGACGTGGAAGTGGCAGTCGCAGGCGTTGGCCGGCAGCACCAGCTCGGGCGCGGCGACGTCGGCACGGGGCGCGGCACACAACGGGGGCGCAGTGTCATCGGGGCTCATCGCCTCACTATGGCACACACAACGTGCGCGGACCGCCGCACCGGAAACCACACAACGACCACACGGGCATTGATGCGACCTGCCGTGTCGCAATTCAGGCTGTGTCGGCGCGCGGCAATGGCGTACAACGAGACTCCGTGTCCGATGGCGCAGGCCACCGGACCGCAACCGGGGGATCGGCATTGAACACCGTCGACACCGCAGCCCAGGCGCCCGCCAGTCGCACACCGCAAGGCATTGCCGCCATCGTGCTCGGCATGCTCTTTTTCGTCGGCCAGGACGCGCTGATGAAGTCGTTGCTCGGCGACATCCCGATCTGGCCGCTGTTGTTCGTGCGCGCGGTGATCTGCGCGCTGGTGATGGTCCCGCTGATCCTCACCCTCGGGCCACCGCACCGGCTGTTGACGCCGCTCTGGCCGCTGCATCTCACGCGCGCCCTGCTCTTCGCGTTCGGTTTTTCGCTCTACTACGCCGCCTTCCCGTTCATGACCCTCGCCGCGGTGACGACGATCTTCTTTGCCGCACCCCTGCTCACGGCGCTGTGCGCGGCGGTGTTTCTGAAGGAGCGCATCGGCGTCCACCGGATCAGTGCGCTGGTGCTCGGCTTCATCGGGGTGGTGGTCGCAATGCGACCGGGTGCGGACTCCTTCCAGTGGGTCTCGGTCCTGCCCCTGATCTGCGCGTGCACCTACGCGGTGTCGCAGATGCTCGCGCGCCGGATCGGCGACCGCGACACCTCACTGGTTGCGGGCGCCTACACCATCATCCTCGCCGGCCTGCTGGTGCTGCCGCTCGGTTGGTTGCTGAACACGCTCTTCGACATCGGCGCAGGGCAAGCCCACCTCGGCTGGCACTGGGACGCGATCACGTTGAGCCTGGTGCCCTGGCTACTGCTGCTCGGTGGGATTGGCATGGTCGGTTGGACGCTGCTCTCGCGCGCCTACCAGATTGCCGACGTCGGCGCCGTCGCGCCGTTCGAGTACGTCTACCTGCCGCTCGCCGCGACCCTCGGGTTTTTCGCGTTCGGCGAAGTGCCGACCTGGAGTACCGTGCTTGGCATGGCGCTGATCATGGTGTCCGGCGTGTACATCGGCTACCGCGAAGTCGTCAACGCGCGCACCAGCATCAAACCCACCGCCGAGGCGAGCTTCGCGCCGGGCAACCCGGGTGGCGTGCACGACGACGCAACGCCCGACCGCTGAACCCGGCGGGCTCAACCACCCGTGTCGAGCAAGCCGGTCGCGACGACGGTTTCAAAGTAGGACACTTTCAGGTCGAAGGATTTCAGCAGTGTCTGCGTGCTGGGCTTCACGACCGCGTCGTCAAACGCGCCCTGCTCGAAGTGTCCCGCCGACTCGAGGTCCCGCCAGAAGCTCGACACGATCAGTTCGTTGTCCTCACCGTTCACCTTGACCGCAAGCGTCGCACCGAGGTGCCCCGGCAACGCCGCCATCTCGACAAAGGTCGTGCGTTTCAGGTGCTCAGCGTAAGTTTCGAGCACCTCGTCGCTGCCGGCCACCGCGCGCCACAACCGAATCACCACGGCATCACACCTTTGATGTGAAACCCATAGCCCGTGATGCTGGCGAGTTCGCCGAGCGACTCGTTCACGCGCTGGGCATTCGGGTTCAGAACACAGGACCTGGACTGGCCGTCCATGTTGTCGATGACTGCCTTGGTCACGATGTGTTTCGACATGACCGACTCCGCTGGGGTTCGGACACAGGGTATACGGCACGGCACCGGTTCGGGTCCACCCCGACTCCGCTTGTCAGTGTGCCTAGCTACCCCGTCAGCGCCTTGCCATGGCTCACCACCGGCGAGCCGGACACGGGCCGGTAGCCGAGCGCCAGGTAAAACGCCGACGCCTCCGCGTCAGGTGACCGCAGCTGTATTTTCCTGAAGTGTCCCTGAGCTGCACGCTCGATGCGCGCTACCAGCGCACGCCCCACACCGCCCTGCCGTGAGCCGGGCAGTACGTACACGTGCCGAAGCCGCCCGAGCAAAGGGTCATTGAAATACGGGTCGACGTTGAGGCCGCCGATGCCGACCAGTGCGCCTTCGCGCCGCGCGACGAACAGGGCCTCGCCCGGCAGGGAGAAGGTGTTCTCGCCGGTGTGATAACGCTCGACCAGCGTCCGGACCATGCCATAGCCCTCGCCGAGGGAGGCGTGTTTCAGTGCGTGAATATCCTCCGGCAACGTGAGGGTTTGATGAAAGACACAGCCCTCAATGCCTTGCGGTGTCACCGCGCGGCCTCCTGGGCGAACCACACCGCCAGGGCGTTGGGTCTCATCGGGTCTCGTCAACCACGTCCGTAGAATACCGGGTGAAACGCAAAACGGCCTGCGAGTTCAACATCAGCGAGTTGTCTCAGCATAAAGTAGTCGGCCGGCTCACCGACTGGGCAGTGAGGCCGTGACAAGCAAAAGCCATGACGGCCGTAATAGCCCGGGTCGCCCGTCAACACACATCCGGCTGCACCGACGTCCATCAGGGCCCTGATACCCGATTCGATCAACTCACCGCCCACGCCCTGTCCTTGCCGATCGGGTCTTACGGCGAGTGGCCCCAAGGTGTACCAGTCGCCAGAGGTTTCGGCGTTCGTCGCTGGCGAGAATGAGATCTGGCCGATGAGCTCATCGGCGTCCACCGCCACCAGCGAGACCCGCAATGCACCGAGCTGCCTGAGCTTGTCGATCAGATCGTGTTCATCGCCATCAGCGTAAGACTTGCCCTCGAATGCCAGTCGCGTCACGTCACGAATCGCGCGCTTGTCGGTTTCACGCTCTGGTCTAACGACAACACTCATGGCAGTACACACCAAAGTCCATCCTGACGTACTGCCCGCCGCAATGCCGACTTCGGCTGCTGCGATCGGCCAGCACTGAACTCAGTCATCGAGGTCCTGCCCGAACATGATGCGGTGGCCGTCGTTGGTCCGCACACCGAACTCCCGCATGCCCCAGGGCTCGCTCTTGAGCGCCTTGATCAGCTCGCCGCCCCGCGCCCTGATGTCCTCGTGGTAGGCGTCCACGTCGTCTACCACGATGTAGGCAAAGTAGGAATGGTCACCCAGTTCGCGCGCCGGTAGCGCGTCCGGACAGTGGCCTGCCATGATGCGGCAGCCGTCGCGTTCGAATAGCCGCCACCCGTCGTCGCCGATCTCTCGCACCGTAAATCCGAGCACGTCGCGGTAGTAGGCCGCCGCGTCGTGCAGGTTCTGCACCGCGAGTACGTACATGTGGCTGGTGATCATAAGGTGTTCTCCTGTGGGGGAATGGCAGTTCGTGCCACCCTTGCTAAGAATCGCACACTACCCAACGACGGTGCGGCCCGTGACCAGCTCTTCGGCACTCGGCGGCTCGTAGCGCGGTTCCATGAACGCGAACATGTCGTCGGTCACATCGAACGCGTACAACCTCGGGTCTTTCTCGGCATTTCGCTGTCGCACCCGCTGCTTGCGGGTGTCGGTCGGTGCGGTCACGTAATGGAGCTCTGCCGTGACGCCTGCAGCGTCGGCGAGATCGACAAAGCGCTGCCGTTGCCGCCGCGTGGTGAAGCCGAGGTCGAGCACCACGTGCCCGTCCACCGCCAGAATCTGTTCACAGACAGACCAGATTTGCACATAGCAGCGCTCCACCCGCTCCATCATCCAGTCGAAGTCGAGGGCGGTCATGTCCTTGGCGTAGAGCGTTTGCATCCACGGGTCGATGGAGAAGCGGATGGCCCCGCGTTCGCCGGCCACGGCGAGGGCGTGGGTGGTTTTGCCGGCGCCTGTCGGCCCAGTGATGAGGATCACGCTGGCGATGCTGTGGCTCCCTGCTGTCCGCCTCGTTGCACACCCGACATTCTGACAGAGGCAAGCGACCCGATCACACCGATCGCGCTCAACGAGCCTCGACGAACGAAGACCGGATGAGACCCACACCCGCGACGGCGAACGCGCCCGCGGTGATGCCTTCGATCCACCGCCGAAAGCGGCGGTACCCGTGCATGACGCCACCGACCGAGAACACCAGCGCAATCAACACGTAGACCAGCAACCCCATCGCCACGCACGCCGCCGTGGCAGCGGCAAGTGCACCGAGGCCCGCATCCGCCTCCAGGCCGAGCGACAGCGCCGCCATCCACGCCAGCACGGCCTTGGGGTTGGACAGGTTGAGCGCCAGCCCCTGCACGAACCACCGCTGCCGCGTCGGCCGAAGCGTGTGCTCGGTGTCCGGCTGCCACGCAGTCCACGCCGAGCGCCAGGCGAGCCAGAGCAGATAGAGCCCGCCCAGTACCTTCAGCGCCGACAGGAGCACCACCGAGCTCTGCAACACCACGCCCATGCCACTGGCCGCCACCACCCCCCAGAACGCGAGACCGGCGGTGAGGCCCACGCCGTAGCGCAACCCGGCACGCCGGCCGTACTGCATCGCGACCACCGCGTTCGAGAGCGTGGCAGGACCGGGCGACACCGCCACGACAAAGAAGGTCGCGGCGATGGAGACGAGTGACAAGGGGTCGATCATGGAACAGGCTTCCTCGGGGCAGTTACGCGCCGCTGTGCGTCAGGCGGCACCGCGCTGGCGGCTGCGCTCAGCCGGCCTTTGCGTCCGTCAGCTGCGCCGGTGACTGGAAGTCGAAGCCGATCAGCACGGCGCCGGTTTCGGTGCGGCTGCAGTGCTCGGTGCCGGGTTCGTAGATGATGTAGTCGCCCGGACCGAGCACGGTGCCGTCGGACTCGATGATGTCGCCTTCGAGCACCATGAACTCTTCGCGCACCGCGTGCACGTGCGGTGTCGTGACGGTGCCGGGCGCCATCTTCACGAGGTAGGCACCGTGGCCCGTGTCGCTGTCGTAGCTGAGGTCCATCTGGAAGACCCCGTCCAACACTGGCCCGCCAAAGTCGTAGGGAACGTACTCGGCGGACGCCGTGTTGATCACTCTGCCCTTGTTTTCATCGACGTCGGCCACGGCGCGGGTCCCTGTTTGGGTGGAGTGGTATTGGACTATACCGCGGGACGGGATTTGAGGACGTGCCGCCGTTGCGTAGCAACACGCAAGACACACAAGGCTTATGGGAGCGCTGTCGTCGCGAAGCGAGACGGCGGGGCCGCCTGGACGTGAAGGGCGTTGAGATGGGGCTATTACCAGCACTGCATTCGTCGGCTCTCGCTTCGTGAGGAGACGACTCCCACGGGGTTCGGTGACAACGTCTTGCTAGGTCCAGCGAGGTTCGACCTCTCACTGATCTTGTGGGAGCTCCGTCGTCGCGAAGCGACACGGGGGGCCCGCCTAGGGGCGATAATTCGTGCGAAGTGGCAACTTCCGACACTGCATTCGTCGGCTCTCGCTTCGCGAGGAGACGACTCCCACAGGGTTCGGTGGCAACGTCTTGCCGTTTCAGGCGCGTTTTCAACTCTCACTGATCTTGTGGGAGCGCCGTCGTCGCGACGCGACACGGGGGGCCCGCCTAGGGGCGATGATTCGTGCGAAGTGGCAACTTCCGACACTGCATTCGTCGGCTCTCGCTGCGCGAGGAGACGACTCCCACAGGGTTCGGTGG
>JBCCUP010000087.1 GCA_039196715.1 Pseudomonadota bacterium | reverse complement strand
TCCATTTGCGTACTTCGTCATTGTCGGCACCAGCAACGCGGTCAACCTCACTGACGGGCTCGACGGCCTGGCGATCATGCCCACCGTTCTGGTCGCGGCGGGTCTCGCGGTGTTTGCCTACCTCAGCGGACACTCGGTTTTCGCGAACTACCTGAACATCCCCTACATCCGCGACGCCGGTGAAATGGGTGTGATCTGCGCAGCCATCTGCGGCGCGGGACTCGGCTTTTTGTGGTTCAACACCTACCCGGCGCAGGTGTTCATGGGCGATGTCGGTGCGCTGGCACTCGGCGCTGCGTTGGGGTTGATCGCCGTGGTTGTCCGTCAGGAGCTCGTGTTGCTGGTCATGGGTGGGGTATTCGTGATGGAAACGGTGTCCGTCATCCTGCAGGTCGCGTCGTTCAAGCTGACCGGCAAGCGGATCTTCCGCATGGCGCCGATCCACCACCATTTCGAACTCAAGGGATGGCCCGAACCCCGCGTGATCGTGCGTTTCTGGATCATCACCGTGATTCTGGTCCTCGTGGGCCTCTCAACCTTGAAGATTCGGTAGATGAGCCCCTTCGACGCCACTCTGCGCTACACCGTCGTCGGCCTCGGAGCCAGCGGTCGCTCTGTCGTGCGTTTTCTACGAGATCGGGGTGCGCCGGTGTTTGCGGTCGACCACGTCGACAGTGACGCGCGGTCGACGGCGTTGCAAGACGAGTTCCCGGGCTTGCGGTTCTCGCTTGGCGACATCGACACGGCGTGTCTTGACCACACCGACGTGCTGGTGCCGAGTCCGGGCGTGCCGCGTGATTCGGCCTTGATGGCCGCCGCGCGGGCGCGTGGACTCGAGATCATCGGGGATATCGAACTGTTTGCGCGCTGCGTTGAGCAGCCGGTTGTCGCTGTGACCGGGACGAACGGCAAGAGTACGGTCGTGTCGATGCTCGCAGCCTGTGCTGCGCACAGCGGGCTTCGCGTTGGTGTCGGGGGCAACCTCGGCACGCCGGCACTGGATCTGCTTGCGCAACCGGCCGACCTCTATGTGCTCGAACTCTCGAGCTACCAGCTCGAAACCACCTACTCGCTGGCCCCGCGGGCGGCCGCGTTGTTGAATGTCACACCCGATCACCTTGACCGCTACCCGGGTGGCTTTGACGACTACCGCGCGGCAAAGCTGCGCGTGTTCCGCAACGCCACGGTCTGTGTGGTGCCAGTCGGTGATGCACACGCCCAGCCACTGTCGCGTTCCGAGACGCAACGCACCGTGTCGGTCGCAGCCAGGCCGGCTGAGGTCGGTGACGTCGGTGTCGTGTTGCACCACGGCGCACTCTGGCTGGCCGAGGGCGCGACCCCGAGGCTGCCTGTCGACGACCTCGGCGCCTCTGGCGATCACAACGTCGCCAACGCCGCCTTTGCCATGGCGCTGGCGCGCGAAGCTGGGTTCAGCGCGGCGGCTGTGGACGCCGGCCTTCGCGACTTCCGCGGCTTGCGTCATCGCACCGAGCTGGTGCGTGACCTCAGCGGCGTGCGCTTCATCAACGATTCCAAGGGCACCAACGTGGGCGCGACCTGCACGGCGCTCGAGAGCATGGGCTGTCCGACGGTGCTGATTGCCGGTGGGGTGGGCAAGGCGCAGGACTTCAGCCCGCTCCACGGCGCGCTCGCCCGGTTCGGCAAAGCCGCGGTGGTGTTCGGCCGCGACGCGGACGATATCGCCGATGCAATCGCCGATGCGGTGCCGGTTCAGCGTGCCGGCGATCTCGGCGACGCGGTGCGTGCGGCGCGCGCGCTGGCATCAGTTGGAGACGCGGTGCTGTTTTCGCCGGCGTGTTCGAGCTTTGACATGTTCCGGAATTTCGAAGACCGCGGCGACGCCTTCGCTCGCACAGTGGAGGCGTTGACGGCATGAGCATCAGCCTCTTCATCGGGCCCAACGGCAGGCCGCTGTCGCTCGAGCGGGCGCTGTCAGCGCTGGACTGGCAGTTGATCAGCCTGTTGCTGCTGATGATCGGCCTTGGGCTGGTTGTCGTCGAGTCGGCGTCGATCACCTTTGCCGAATCCCGCTACGGCGACCCGTTCTTTTTCCTCAAACGGCAACTGGTCGCGGTGGTGCTCGGTGCGGCCATTGCGCTCTGGATCGTGTTGCGTTTGCCGGTCGACGAACTCGAGCGGCTCTCGCCGGTGATCTGTCTGGCCGTCTTGCTCGGCCTCGTTGTCGTCCTGATCCCGGGTGTGGGCCACGAGGTGAACGGCGCGCAACGCTGGATTCGTCTCGGCGTGATGAACATTCAGGTGTCTGAGTTTGCCAAGATTGGCACGACGCTCTACGTCGCGAGCTACCTGATGCGCCACGGTCAGCGGCTGCAATCCAGCTTCGACGCCTTTCTCAAACCTCTGGTGTTGCTGAGCCTGGCCGGTGTGCTGTGCCTGCTCGAGCCGGACTACGGTGCGACAGTCGTGCTCATGACCATCGCCGTGGGCATGATCTTCCTCGGCGGTGCACGGGTCGGTCAGTTTTTCCTCTGCGTGTTGCTTCTGATCGGTATCGGCGGCTTCTTCATCTACATCTCCGACTACCGCATGAACCGAGTCGTGAGCTTCTTCGACCCCTGGGCCGACCCCTTTGGCGGCGCTTTCCAGCTGGTGCAATCGCTGATTGCGGTCGGGTCCGGCGCGATCACAGGGGTCGGTTTCGGCGGCAGCGTGCAGAAACTGCTCTACCTGCCCGAGGCCCACACCGATTTCGTGTTCGCTGTGTACGCCGAGGAGCTCGGCCTGATCGGCGTGTGCGTGCTCGTCGCGTTGTACTGCGCGTTGATCACCATGATGGTGCGGGTTGCGCAGCGGGCGGAACGCAGCAAGCGTGCCTTTGGTGCCTTTGTCGTCTACGGCGTGGTGATCTGGGTGGCATGCCAAACCTTCATCAGCATGTCGGTGAACATGGGCCTCTTGCCCACCAAGGGCCTGACGCTGCCGTTCCTGAGTTACGGCGGCAGCAGCGCGCTCGCCCTGTTCATTGCCTTTGGCCTGATCATCCGAATCGGCCTCGAAGCGCGTCTCGCGGAGTCGCAGGGGAGCAAGGCATGAGCGACCGACCGGTGATGATTGCGGCGGGCGGCACGGGGGGTCACGTGTTTCCGGCCCTCGCGGTTGCGGAGCAGCTGATCCAGCGCGGGGTGCCCGTCCTCTGGATCGGGACGCAACGCGGTATCGAAAGCCGACTCGTGCCCGAAGCGGGCTACGAGATCGACTGGATCACCGTCAGCGGCTTGCGTGGCAAGGGTGTGTTGAAGTTGCTGCGCGCGCCCTTCGACATCGCCGTCGCGTGTGTCCAGGCGTTGGTGATCATGCGTCGCCGGAACCCGCGTGCGGTGCTCGGCATGGGCGGCTTTGTCTCGGGTCCCGGCGGCCTGGTTGCCTGGTTGACCGGCAGGCCGCTGGTGATCCACGAGCAGAACGCCGTGCCCGGCACAACCAATCGACTGCTGGCACGCATTGCCAGCCGTATTCTCGAAGCGACGCCTGGCACGTTCGCCGAGACGCGCGGTGCCTTGTGCACCGGCAACCCGGTGCGCCACACCTTGCACCAGCTCGCACCGGTAGCCGTGGCCAGCGCCAACGCACCGCTGCGTGTGCTGGTGCTCGGTGGCAGTCAGGGCGCGCGCGCGCTCAACCGGGTTGTCCCCGTGGCGTTAGCTGACCTCGAGCGGTGCGACGTCTGGCACCAGTGCGGCCGGGACGGCGAGGCGCGCACGACCCAGCGGTACCGCGAACAAGGTGTCGAGGCGCGCGTGGACGCGTTCATCGACGACATGGCAGCCGCCTACGGCTGGGCTGACATCGTCGTGTGCCGCTCGGGCGCGATGACCGTCGCCGAGCTGGCTGCGAGCGGCCGTGGTGCGATCCTGGTGCCGTACCCGCATGCGATTGACGACCACCAGACCGCAAACGGCAGTGCGCTGGTTCGCCACGGGGCGGCCCTGATGTTGCCCGAGGCGCAGTTCGACGCGTCGGCGTTGCGTTCGATGCTGATCGAGCTGCGTGACAACCGCACGCGGGTGGCCGAGATGGCCCTGGCGTCGCGTGCGTTGGCGCGCCCCGATGCCGCAGCTGATGTGGCCACTCTGGTGGCGGAGGTGTCGAAATGACCTCCGGCATCGCCGACCGCTGGACCCGCGATCGCGTGCGCCGCGTGCACTTTGTCGGCATCGGCGGTGCGGGCATGGGCGGAATCGCTGAGGTGTTGCTGACCATGGGCTACCCGGTCAGCGGCTCAGACCGAGCCGAGGGCGCGATGACGCGCCGGCTTGCGTCGCTCGGGGCAACGCTGGCCTTCGGCCACAACGCTGCGAACGTGGGCGGGGCCGATGTTGTCGTGGTGTCCTCTGCGATCACCGAGGACAACCCGGAAGTCGTTGCAGCCCACGCGGCGCGGATTCCGGTGGTGCCGCGCGCGGCGATGTTGGCGGAGATCATGCGCTTTCGCCTCGGCATCGCGGTTGCGGGCACGCACGGCAAAACCACCACCACCAGTCTGGTTGCCAGCGTGCTCAGCGAGGGCAACCTCGACCCGACCTTCGTGATCGGCGGCCGCCTGAACAGCGTTGGCACCCATGCGCGGCTGGGGCAGAGCGACTGGTTGGTCGCCGAGGCCGATGAAAGCGACGCGTCGTTTCTGCACCTGACGCCGGTGATCAGCGTGGTGACCAACGTCGACGCCGACCACCTCGAGAACTACGGCGGCAGCTTCGAGCGCTACAAGCAGACCTTCCTGGAATTCCTGCACCGCTTGCCGTTCTACGGGCTTGCGGTGCTGTGTGTGGACGATGAGACGGTCTGCGAGTTGGTGCAGGGGCTGCAGCGCAAGTTCGTCACCTACGGCGAGGCACCCAACGCCGACATTCGGGCCGAGAACGTGCGGGCCGACGGTCTGAGCATGGTGTTCGATGTGGTGTTCGCCGAGGGCGTCAGGCTCGACGGCATTCGCCTGAACATGCCTGGCACACACAACGTGAGCAACGCGCTGGCTGCGATTGCGGTAGCCCGTGAGCTGGGCGTCGGCCTCGACGAGATCGTCGTCGCGCTCGAGCGCTTCCAGGGCGTCGGCCGACGGGTTCAGCAGCACGGCCAGGTCTCGGTTGCGGGGCGTGTGAACGTCCAAGTGGATCTTGTTGACGACTACGCCCACCACCCCAGTGAGCTGCGAGCCACCCTCGCAGCCATCCGCGGTGCCTGGCCTGATCGCCGGCTCGTCGCGCTGTTTCAACCCCATCGCTACTCGCGCACCCGCGACCACTTTTCGGCGTTTGTCGAGGTGCTGCAAGGCGTTGACATGCTCTTGATCAGCGAGGTCTATGCGGCCGGCGAGAGCGCCATCCCGGGTGCGAGTGGACAGGACCTGTGCGAGGCCATCGGGCGGGTGACAGGCCGGGAACCGGTCTTTGTCGAGCACCTCGAGGACGCCGTGCTGTGCTTGCAGTCCGAGTTGGCGCACGGCGATATTCTTCTCACACTCGGGGCCGGCAGTGTGGGGGCGTTTGCCCAGCAGCTACCTGACCGGTTGTCACACAAGGCGGTGTCCGATGTCGGCTGATCGTTACGCGGCCAGCGATTTCGGGCGGGTTGCCGTGGTCATGGGCGGCCTGTCGGCCGAGCGGGAAATCTCGTTGCTCAGCGGCAATGCGGTGCTGCGCGGCCTGCGGGCGGCGGGCATCGATGCCCACGCTGTCGACGCGCAAGACACGGTACTCGAGGCGCTGCAGGCCGGTGCATTTGATCGCGCCTTCCTGATCCTGCACGGGCGCGGTGGCGAGGACGGCTGCATTCAAGGCGCGCTCGAGACCATCGGCATGCCATACACCGGGTCGGGTGTGCTCGGCTCTGCGCTCGCCATGGACAAGATGCGCACCAAGCAGCTGTGCCAGGTGCTCGACGTGCCGACTCCGGCATGGCGCCGGGTGCACAGCAGCGACGAGTGCACGCTCGCGGCACAGGCCCTCGGCCTGCCGCTGATCGTCAAGCCGAGCCACGAAGGCTCGAGCGTGGGTGTCTCGAAGGTCGAGGCGACCCAGGCGCTCGGACCGGCCTGGGTCGAGGCCAGCGCGCACGGTGCCGTCATGGCCGAGCAGTATGTGTCGGGTCTCGAGGTGACGGCGACCATCCTCGATGGTCAGGCGCTGCCACTGGTCAACATGGTGCCGAAGAACCCGATTTACGACTTCGAAGCGAAATACCGCAACGCCGGCACGGTCTACCACTGTCCGGCTGATCTCAGCGCCGAGCTCACGCGACACATCCAGTCGCTCGCGCTGGCGGCCTTCGCCGGGGTGGGCTGCAGCGGTTGGGGTCGTGTCGATTTCATCGTCGATGAGGACGGACAGCCGTGGTTGATCGAGATCAACACCGCACCCGGCATGACCGAGACCAGCCTGGTGCCGATGTCGGCCAAGGCCGCCGGTCTCGGCTTCGAAGACCTGGTCGTGCGCATACTCGCCACCAGCCTCGGTGATCGCACATGAGCGCCGTCGCCCTGCAAGCCGGATCGATGCCTATGACAAACGTCTCCCGTCGTGCGGTTGTGCTCCTGCTTCTCGGCTGCATCGCTGTCACCGCGCTGGTGTTTGCCGCGCGCTATGCGCTCGACCCGAACAACTACCCGGTCGTCGGCATCGAGGTGCACGGCCCGACCGTCTATGCCGAACGCGAGACACTGGAGCGCATCATCTCCTCGTACTCGGAGGACGGCTTTTTCGGCGTCGACCTGACCGGGTTGCGCGGGTCGATCGAATCCATGCCATGGGTGCAGGCAGCGTCGTTGCGTCGTCTCTGGCCGGGCGTGTTGGTGGTCAGTCTGGTAGAACACGAACCGCGCGCCGGCTGGAACGGTGACGAGCTCATCGGTGCAGACTTCAGTGCCTTCACGCCGCCGCAGTACCACCTCGACGGCAATGCCGGCGCGCAATGGCGCGAGCATTTTGCCCACCTGCCACAGCTGCACGGGCCCGAGGGGCGACACGCGGCCTTGTTTCAACTTTTCATCGCCATGAACGAGGCGCTGTTGCCGGTCGGGGACAGCATTGTGGAGCTGCGCGAAGACGCGCGGGGTTCCATCCGGTTGGGTTTGCACAGCGGCGTGCTCGTGCGACTCGGCCGGCAATCAACGCTCGAGCGTTTGATGCAATTTGCCAAGGTGTACACCCATGTGGTGGCGCCGGATCTAGACAACATACGCAGCATAGACATGCGTTATCCAAACGGCTTTGCCGTTGACTATGGCCGCAACGAGACGGCCAGCAAACAGGGGGAGGGCTGATGTCCAAGCGTGGAGACAAGCAGATGATCGTCGGGCTCGACATCGGTACGACGAAAATCGTCGCGATCGTGGGTGAGCTTGGGCCCGGTGGCGAGCTGGAACTGGTGGGTGTCGGTTCGCACCCTTCGCGTGGGCTGAAAAAGGGTGTGGTGATCAACCTGGAATCCACCGTGCACTCGATCAAGCGGGCCGTCGAGGAAGCCGAACTGATGGCGGGCTGCCAGGTGCACTCCGTTCTCGCCGGTATTGCCGGCAGCCACATTCGAGGCATGAATTCGCATGGCATCGTGGCCATCAAGGAGCGCGAAGTCAGCGAGGCCGACGTCGAACGGGTGCTCGATGCGGCCAAGGCCGTCGCAATCCCGGCCGACCAGCGCGTGCTGCATGTGATCCCGCAGGAATACCTGATCGACGATCAGGACGGCATCAAGGACCCGGTTGGCATGGCGGGCGTACGCCTGGAAGCCAAGGTACACCTGGTCACCGGTGCGACGAGCGCCGCTCAAAACATCGTCAAGGCTGTGCGGCGCTGCGGTCTCGAGGTCGACGACCTGGTGCTCGAGCAGCTGGCCTCCAGTCACGCGGTGCTGACCGACGACGAGCGCGAGCTCGGCGTTTGCCTGGTGGATATCGGCGGGGGCACCACCGACATCGCGGTGTTCACCGAGGGTGCCATTCGCTTCACCGCGAACATCCCGATCGCCGGCGATCAGGTCACCAACGACATCGCCGTTGCGCTGCGCACGCCGACACAGCACGCGGAGAAGATCAAGACCGACTACGCCTGTGCGCTGTCGCAGTTGACGCACAGCGAGGAAATCATCGAGGTGCCTGGCGTGGGCAAGCGCGAGGCCCGCCAGTTGTCTCGGCACACGCTGGCGGAGGTCGTCGAACCGCGGTACGAGGAGCTGTTGTCTCTCGTGCAGGCGGAACTGCGCCGCAGCGGCTTCGAGGAGCTCTGTGCCGCCGGCATCGTGCTCACGGGCGGCAGCGCTGCGATGGAAGGGGTGGTCGAACTGGCAGAGGACATTTTTCAGACACAAGTGCGAATCGGCGTGCCGCAGGACGTCGTCGGACTGGTGGATGTTGTGCGCAACCCGGCACATTCAACCGGGGTTGGCTTGTTGCGTTACGGGGCGAAGGCAATGAGTGATCCGGCCTACATGTCACGCGGGCTGGATGAGAAGGAGGCAGGGGGAGTGGTAAAGCGGATGACAGAGTGGTTCAAGGGGAACTTCTGATGTCGCGGTGTCTAGGGGGCACCGCGTGTAACACCAAGATCTTTTTTTTCTGACTGGAGAGAGCAATGTTTGAACTGATTGAGAATTACACCAACGGCGCACGCATCAAGGTGATCGGCCTCGGCGGCGGCGGTGGCAACGCGGTTGAGCACATGGTGCGCAGCGGGATCGACGGCGTCGAATTCATTTGTGCCAACACCGACGCGCAGGCGCTGCGGTCGATGAGCGCACCGCACAGCCTGCACATCGGGGCGAACATCACCAAGGGCCTTGGCGCGGGCGCCAACCCGGACATCGGTGCGCAGGCGGCGCGCGAAGACCGCGACCGCATCAGCGAACTCTTCGGCGAAACCGACATGCTGTTCCTGACCGCCGGCATGGGTGGCGGCACCGGCACCGGCTCGATCCCGGTTGTGGCCGAGCTCGCGCGCGAAGCGGGCATCCTGACCGTGGCCGTGGTAACCAAGCCCTTTCCGTTCGAAGGCGGCAAGCGCATGGCCGTGGCGATGCGTGGCATCGAGGAACTGCGCCAGCACGTCGATTCCCTGATCATCATCCCGAACGAAAAACTGTTGTCCGTGCTCGGCAAGAACATCACCTTGCTCGACGCCTTCAACGCCGCCAACGACGTGCTGTGCGGTGCAGTGCAGGGCATCTCCGAGCTGATCACCCGGCCCGGACTGATCAACGTCGACTTTGCCGACGTCAAGACCGTGATGTCCGAGATGGGCGTGGCCATGATGGGCACCGGCATCGCCAACGGTGAGAGCCGCGCGACCGAGGCGGCCGAGCAGGCGGTCAACAGCCCGCTGCTCGAGGACATCGATCTGGCTGGTGCCCGTGGCATTCTGGTCAATGTGACCGGCGGCATGGACATGTCCATCGGTGAGTTCGAGGAAGTCGGCAACGTGGTCAAGCAGTTTGCCTCCGAGGACGCCACGGTGGTGGTCGGCACGGTGATCGATCCCGAACTCGAGGGCGAGTTGCGGGTCACCATGGTGGCCACCGGCCTCGGCACGGTGTCGCAGAAACTCTCGAACCACATCGGCTCCAAACACGTGCGTCCGACGCGGGACGGTCGGGTCAATTACAACCAGCTCGACAAGCCCACCGTCATGCGCCGCGGGGCACCCAACCTCTCCGTGCCAGCGAAACCTGTGGCAGCGGCGCCGGCACCTGCGCCACAATCACAGGCCGCTGTCGCAGAGAAAAGCGACTACACTGGAGACGACGGCTATGTTGCGCTGGACATCCCGGCCTTCTTGCGGCGTCAAGCGGACTGATCGACTCGCTGTCGAGGGCACAAGTCCTTGATAAGGTGATTCAGAAAAGTCACAATTGGCCGGTTGTGGCGAGCGCCTTGCTTGCCACAGTGGGTCAAGCTTGACGAGGCAGGAGTCTCGAGGCGGTTGCGCGCCCTGGCCGACCCGCGGGCCGCCGAGCACACGTGCTCGGCAGTGCGGACGTTTGGACAATGTGCACGCTTGGGGATAGGACTACGTGATCCGGCAGAGAACGCTTCAGACATCGATTTGTGCCACCGGACTGGGTTTGCACACCGGCCGCAAGGTCCGGCTGAACCTGTGTCCGGCGCCCGCGGACTCGGGCATCGTGTTCCGCCGGACGGACCTCGACCCGGTTGTCGAGCACCGCGCCGACCCACGCTCGGTGACCGAGACCGAATTGGCCACGTCCCTCGGCACGGGGCCCTCGGCGGTGTCGACGATCGAGCACCTCATGGCCGCACTCGCCGGTCTCGGCGTCGACAACTGCGTGGTCGAACTCGATCACGGTGAAGTGCCGATCATGGACGGCAGCGCCGCGCCGTTCGTTTTTCTGTTGCAAAGCGCCGGTGTGACCGAGCAGGTCGCGCCGAAGCGCTTCATCCGGGTCAAGAAGGCCGTTGAAGTGCGTGAGGGCGACAAGTGGGCTCGCCTCGAGCCGCACGTCGGTTTCGGCATGGACTTCACCATCGATTTCGACCACCCGGTGATCCGTTCAAGCGGACAACGGGCGCGAGTCGACTTTGCAAAAGTCAGTTTTATCAACGAGTTGAGCCGTGCGCGTACGTTCGGTTTCGTTCGTGATTTCGAAGCCTTGCGCGCCAAAGGCCTGGCGCGAGGCGGCAGCCTCGACAATGCGATTGCGGTCGACGACGGCGGCGTGTTGAACCGCGAGGGTCTGCGGTACCCCGACGAGTTCGTCAAGCACAAGGTGCTGGACGCCGTCGGTGACCTCTACCTGGTCGGACACAACCTGATCGGCGCGGTGACGGCGTACAAATCAGGCCACCGCCTGAACAACCTCCTGGTGCGGGCGCTGCTCGAGCAGCCGTCCTGTTACGAGGAGATCTGCTTCGAAACCACCCGGAAGTCGCCGTTCGTGTACGGCGAAGCGGCGGCTTTCGTCCCGGCTTGACGCGAATTCAGTCGCGTGTGCGGCTCGCGAGTCGGCGCAGCGCGCGTCGCAGTCGGTCGTGCTCGACCGCATTGGCCACCGATTCGATGTGTTTGGACGACGCAGCGCTGAGCCGCGGCCTCGGTGGTCGCGCCGCCGCGCCAGCGGGGCGTGTGTGATGCTCGGCTGTGCGTGGCGCGACCTTGATTTTCACTGACGTCACCGCCATCTCTGGCCGACAGGCCGACAACAGCGCGCGCTGGCAGAACCGCACGCGCGTGGCTGCACCCGGAGAATCCAGCGTCACCACCAGGACCGACCCGTCGGTGCGCGCGTGGAGCAGCGATTCGCCGAGCGGGGCCGGCACGGCAGCGGCCAGTCGGTCGCGCAGCGTGCTGCCCCGGCGGGCCTGTTGCCCGAGTTGGGTGAGCAGGATGTCAGTGATCGACTTCATGGCACTCGCGCGGATTGGGCAGCGGCGGGTCGAAACGGACGGCAGTTTGCCGCGTCACATGCCCAGAGTATCATTAGCTATTTCGTCAGCGCAGCGCGCGTCTGATCTCCCACACGGAAAACGCCCATGTTTGGCGCCATCGCCAGAAAACTGATCGGCACGCGCAACGACCGCGTCGTCAAACGCCTCAGCCGAACGGCTGAGTCCATCACGGCGCTCGAGCCCGAGCTCGAGGCGTTGGACGACGACGCGCTGCGTGCCCGCACCGAGGCCCTGCGAGAGCAGCGCGCCGGCGGCGCCACGGCGGACGACGTGCTGGTCGAGGCCTTCGCCCTGGTTCGCGAAGCCGGCAAACGCGCACTCGGCATGCGCCATTTCGATGTTCAGCTGATTGGCGGCATGGTGCTCAACCAGTCGCGGATCGCCGAGATGCGCACCGGTGAGGGCAAGACCCTGGTTGCCACCCTGCCGATCTACCTCAACGCGCTGGCGGGTGAGGGCGCCCACCTGGTCACGGTCAACGACTACCTCGCGCGGCGCGACGCGGCGTGGATGGGTCGGCTCTACCACTTTCTCGGCATGAGCACCGGTGTCATCAACGGCTCCGGCGGGCTCGGACCGGACTCGGCGTCCTACCTGTTCGACCCGGCGTGGACGGGCGAGGAGGGCGGCTACCTGCACCTGCGACCCGTGACTCGCCGCGAAGCCTACGCCGCCGACATCACCTACGGCACCAACAACGAGTTCGGTTTCGACTACCTGCGCGACAACATGCGCATGTCGAACGAAGAGCGCTGTCAACGCGACTTGCACTTTGCCCTGGTAGACGAGGTCGACTCGATCCTCATCGACGAGGCACGGACACCGTTGATCATCTCGGGGCCCGCGACGGCATCGGAGGACCTGTACGGTGCAATAAACGCCTTGATTCCGAAGCTCGACAAGCCCGCGAACGCCGAGGACGAGGGTGCCGACTACACCCTTGATGAAAAAGGCAAGCAGGTCCTGCTGACCGAATCGGGGCACGACAAGGTCGAGCAGCTGATGATCGAGGCCGGGCTGATCGACGAGAACGCCAGCCTGTACGACCCCACCAGTATCTCGCTGCTGCACCACCTCGGTGCGGCGTTGCGGGCGCATGCGATCTACACGCGTGACGTCGACTACATCGTCAAGGACGACCAGATTGTCATTGTCGATGAGTTCACCGGCCGCACCATGCCGGGTCGGCGGTGGAGCGACGGCCTGCACCAGGCCGTCGAGGCCAAGGAAGGGGTTTCGATCCAGGCGGAAAACCAGACCGTCGCCTCGATCACCTTCCAGAACTACTTCCGCCTCTACGACAAGCTTGGCGGCATGACCGGCACGGCCGACACCGAGGCCGCCGAATTTCAGCAGATCTACAACCTCGAGGTGGTCGTGGTGCCCACCCACCGCGAGATGGTTCGCGACGACCGTCCCGACCTTGTCTACCTGACTCAGGAAGAGAAGTACGGTGCGATCATCGAGGACGTCGAAGGCTGTGTCGCCGCCGGTCGCCCCGTGCTCGTCGGCACCGCCTCGATCGAGTCCTCCGAGTTGGTGGCGGACCTCCTGAAGAACAAGGGCATACCGCACCAGGTGCTCAACGCCAAGCAACCCGAGCGCGAAGCCAACATCATTGCCGAAGCCGGGCGACCGGGGGTGGTGACCATCGCCACCAACATGGCCGGTCGCGGCACCGACATCGTGCTCGGCGGCAACCTCGACTCGGAACTCGACGCACTCGGCAGCGAGGCCAGCGACGCAGACCGCGAAGCGCTGCGGTCGGACTGGACATCGCGGCACCAGCGCGTGCTCGACGCCGGCGGTCTCCACATCATCGCCTCCGAACGGCACGAGTCCCGCCGCATCGACAACCAGCTGCGAGGCCGGGCTGGGCGCCAGGGAGACCCGGGGTCGAGCCGCTTCTACCTCTCACTGCAAGACAACCTGATGCGGATCTTCGCGTCGGACCGGGTGGCCGGTCTGATGCAGAAGCTCGGGATGGAAGAGGGCGAGGCGATCGAGCACCCGTGGGTCACCAAGGCCATCGAGAACGCGCAGCGCAAGGTCGAGGCGCACAACTTCGATATCCGGAAACACCTGCTTGAGTACGACGACGTTGCCAACGACCAGCGCAAGGTCATCTACGAGCAACGCAATGACCTGCTCGGATCAGACGACATGGGCGACGCTGTCATCGGCATCCGCGAAGACGTGGTCGCGGGCCTGCTTGCCGACCACATTCCACCGGACTCGCTTGACGAGCAGTGGGACGTGCCGGCAGCAACCCAGGCCTTTCGCGAGCAGTTTCTGCTCGACATTGATATTCAGGCCTGGCTCGACGCCGACGAGTCGCTCGACGAAGACGGCATTCGAGAGCGACTGGTCGCTGAACTCGCGGGTGCGCACCAGCAGAAGACCGAGATGGTCGGCGCCGAAAACATGCAGCGTTTCGAGAAGTTCGTGCTGTTGCGGACCCTCGACGACCACTGGCGCGAGCACCTCGCGGCGATGGATCACCTGCGCCAGAGTGTGGGTTTGCGCGGATACGCGCAAAAGAACCCGAAACAGGAATACAAGCGTGAGTCCTTCGAGCTGTTCTCCAGCCTGCTCGATGCCTTCCAGCGCGAGGCCATCTCGACGATCAGCCGGGTCCAGATCCGCGACCCTGCCGAAGTCGAGGCCGCAGAACGCGCCCAGCGTGTCGCTGCAGCGCAGCAGGCCATGCAGTATCAGCACGCCCAGGCGGCAAGCGCGCTCGACGGTGGCGAAGCCGAGGCTGGCGGTGCCGAGACCGGCCAGCCCGCCCAGGGCGCGCGTGCCGCCGAGCGGCCGCGCGCAGCGGCGTCCGAGCCGGGCGGGACACCCTACGTGCGTAATGCGCCGAAGCTCGGGCGCAACGAACCCTGCTTCTGCGGGTCGGGCAAGAAATTCAAGCAGTGCCATGGCAAGCTCAACTGATGGCACCGGTCAACCTGCCGCCGCTCGGTGAACTCGACACCGTTCCCGGTGTGCAGCTCGCGGCAGTCGCCGCGGGCATCAAACCCGACCGCGATGACCTGAGCCTGGTCGTACTCGCCGAGGGCAGCACGGCGGCCGCGGTGTTCACGAAGAACGCCTTTTGTGCCGCGCCTGTCATTGTGGCGCGCGATCACCTCGCCCGAACCGCTCCGCGCGCCTTGGTGATCAACGCAGGCAATGCCAACGCCGGCACCGGTGAACGGGGCCTGGCTGACGCGCGTCAGTGTTGTCAATGGGTGGCAGACACGCTGGGCGTCAAGGCCGAAGAAGTGCTGCCGTTTTCCACCGGGGTGATCAGCGAGTTTCTGCCCATGGCAGCATTCGAGCGCGGCATTCCGGCTGCGGCCACGTCGCTCGATGTGGCGGGGTGGCGCCGGTTTGCGCATGCCATCATGACCACCGACACCCAGGCCAAGGGCGCGAGTCGACGCGTGCAGGTGGCGGGTCGCACGGTCACCCTCACGGGCGTCGTCAAGGGTTCGGGCATGATTCACCCGAACATGGCGACCATGCTCGCGTACATCGCCACCGACGCACGTGTCGAGACGGGCGACCTGCAGACCCTGCTCGTCAGCGCGGTCGATCGAAGCTTCAACGCCGCCACCGTCGACGGTGATACCTCCACCAACGACGCCTGCGTGCTCATGGCGACCGGACAGAGCGCGGTGGCGCTCGCGCCGTCGCACTCCGATTGGCCGGCCTTCGCCGATGCGGTGCACGATCTCGCCGTCGACCTGGCGCAGGCGATGGTCCGCGATGCCGAGGGGGCCACCAAGTTCATGAGCCTGGTTGTCTGTGGCGGCGAGAGCGTCGCCGCGTGCAAGCAGGTTGCGTTTACCGTGGCACACTCGCCGTTGGTGAAGACGGCGTTCTTCGCCTCCGACCCGAACATCGGGCGAATCCTCATGGCCGTCGGCCGCTCCGGCCTCGACGCGCTCGATGCGGGTTTGATTGACATCGACATCGACGAGGTGGCGCTCGTGCGCGGGGGCGAACCGGACTCGGACTACACCGAGGCGCGCGGTCAGGCGGTGATGGACCGCGCCGAGATCACGGTGCGCATCGCGCTCGGGCGCGGCGACAGCGAGGCGACGGTGTGGACCTCCGACCTGTCGCATGATTATGTGAGCATCAACGCCGACTACCGTAGCTGACCCGGCCGGTGGAGCCGGTCTACGTCGTTGCGGGGGTCGTTGTCGATCGGGCTCGACGCAAGGCGCTCGTGGCGCGTCGCCGTCGCGATCAGCACCAGGGCGACCTCTGGGAGTACCCCGGCGGCAAGCGGGAGCCACACGAATCCGACGCGCACGCCCTGCAGCGAGAACTCCGTGAGGAGCTCGGCATCACGGTGCGGGCGGCCGAGCCCTTGTTGAGCGTCGAACACAGCTACCCGGACAAACGCGTTCACCTGCAGTTTCTGGTTGTCACCGCGTTCGATGGCGAGCCCCACGGCGCCGAGGGTCAGGTGGTGCGTTGGGTCGACGTCGCCGCGCTCTCCGATCTGGCGTTCCCGGCTGCCAATGCACAGGTTGCGGGGGCGCTGGAGGCCTGGTTGGGCGATCAGGCAGGCGCCGAGGGCGAACCCGGGTAGAGTGAGGCAAAGCGTGCAGCGAGCGCGCCCGCATCCCGGCGCAAGGTGTCGAGTGTCTGGTCGTTCAACAACACGTCGGTGGCCGCATCGAGACGGGCGCCCCGCGACGCCTGTTTCGCGATGATCTGCCGGGCCTCGTCCTCACTGCCACCGTCACGCTGCAGCACCCGGGCAACCTGGGTCGCTGTGTCGACATCGACCACCACAACGTGGTCGTAGCGGGTGTGTTGCGCGGTCTCGACCAGCAGCGGAATTTCGATCAGGACAACCCCGGCACCCGCCGCACGCTGCGCGACGCACCACGCCTCGGTGGCAGCGCGGATGCGCGGGTGCAGCAGGGCCTCGAGGCGTTCGCGAGCAGTGTCGTCGGCAAAGATGCGGGTGCGCAGCGCGCCCCGGTCGAGCCCCCCGTCCAGCTGCAGCACGCTCGGGCCAAACGCCGCCGTAACCGCCGTCAGGCCCTCGCTGCCGGGCGCGACCACGTCACGGGCAAAGCGGTCGCTGCTCGCGCTCGGGATGCCGTGGTTGGCGAAACAGGCCGCCGCACTCGATTTGCCACTCGCGATGCCCCCGGTCAACGCGACGCGGATCATCTCAGAACTGGCCGAACAGCATGCGGGAAACGTCCTCGCCCCACATCAGGGTCAACCACCCCGCCATGGCGAGCCACGGGCCAAAGGGTATCTGGGTTTCACGACCGCGTTGCGACAGCATCAGCCAGAGGCTGCCGACCACGGCGCCACTGACCGACGACAGCAGAATGACGATGGGCAACTGCGTCCAGCTCAGCCAGGCGCCGAGACCCGCCAGCAGCTTGAAATCGCCGTAGCCCATGCCCTCCTTGCCGGTGGCGAGCTTGAAAGCCTGGAACACCAGCCACAGGGCCCCGTAGCCGGCCACCGCGCCCCAGATGGCGTCGGTTGGTGACACCGTGATACCCACCGCAGCAGCGAGCATCCCGAGCCACAGGAAAGGCAGCGTCAGCACGTCGGGCAGGTAGGTGGTCTTGAGGTCGATCACCGCCATGGCGACGAGCATCCAGGTGAACGGCAGCGCGGCAAAGCCGAGCGCGGTGTCGCCGAGCTGCCACACCACGGCGGCACTGAGCACGGCGGTGAGCAGCTCCACCGCCGGGTACTGCCAGGACAGCGCCGTACCGCAGGCCGCGCACCGGCCGCGCTGCACGACAAAGCTCAACACGGGAATGTTCTGCCACGGGCGGATCACCGCATTGCAGTGGTTGCACCGGGATGGCGGCGTGGCGAGGTTGAACGGTGTTTCAGTTTCCGCCGGCAGTTCCAGGAACTCCCGGCTGTCGCGGCGCCAGCCGCGCTCCATCATCACCGGCAAGCGGTAGATCACCACGTTCAGGAAACTGCCCACCAGCAGCCC
>JBCCUP010000086.1 GCA_039196715.1 Pseudomonadota bacterium | reverse complement strand
GAACAACCTACTGGCTATACACAGCTAGACCGCAGGCCAAGGTGGCTTTACCCACCCCACCCGGCACGACCAGGCTCAGCAAACGTGTGCTGTCCATGAGCTCGTGCAACGCCGCGGTGTGCTCCTGCCGGCCTATCAGTGCATCGCGGCTCGCTGGCACAGTACAGACCTTCTTGGTCACGTTGCGCAGTCGCGCGAAGGACTCGCTAACGATTTGATGGACAAGCAGCGGTTCACTGATCTTGCGCAAGCGGCAACGCCCGAGACAGCGTGTCTCGACGTTCGTAATCTTGCCGACAAAATCCTGCGTACAGAGAATCTGACTGGCGTGGCCGATTTCACACAGGATGGCAGCGCGCACGATTTCTGGTCCGTAGGCGCCGTTGTCGCGCTGATACACCGCACCACTGTGTAGCGACAAGCGCACGCTTATTTCAACACCCTCGCTCCAATCTTCTTGCTGGATAGACCGCAGTACGCGCCGCGAGGCGTCGAGAGTGTCGGCGGATTCAGAAAAAATCACACCAAAACTGTCGCCAGCCACCGAAAAAACGTGGCCTCGCAGCGATGCGATCATGTCGCGAACGATGTGATCGTGGCGCGCGAGACTTTCAGACATCTTGTCCTTCTCAGTCTCCCAATGGACCGTAGAGCCCTCCACGTCAGTGAACAAGATCGACAGATGGCTATCGGTGTCGGTGCCAAGCACAGCGTAATCTCGCAAAGACTTTACATGGCGTGCGGCGGTCAGCGCACGGTACCTAGCGTTATGAGTTGAAATCCTACCTGATGGCCGGGCGCTGCGCCGCGCAAATTTTCAATGTGCTGTGGTCAATGTCCGAATAATACAAGTGAGCCATAACTCGGATACTTGTCGGTGTTTCGTCCTCGTGGGACAAGGTACATCCCCAAAAAAAGGTGGCCAGCACCTAGCATTCAGAACCTATGCACACTGCGCAACGGCACTGGTTCTGTTCCAGTGCAAACAGAATGTGTCCTCTCTGGCGCATGCGCAGTCACGCAAACTGTTTGACCACGGCACAGGGGATGTAGAATACCGAGTCGAAGCTATCGCTTTGTCAGTCTTTTGCTTAATGGGGCGGTCAAGAATGAAGCACGCACTGTTGATTTTTCTGTGTGTTCTTTCAAGCAATGCCCGCGCTGAGTGGATCGAGTTTTCGACTCGATCAAACGGTGATGTTCATTTCTACAACAACTCACGCGTGACGAGGGATGGCGACGAGATCAACGTTTGGACACGGGTTAGGTACAAGCGCTCGGTTATGGCAGCGTCGAGCTACCAGCGTCATGTACAACTGCAGTGTTCGGAGAATACTGTGCGGATATTGCAAGACACGTTCTTCACTGACAAGGACTGGACCAAGCCCGCTATGGCAACCAACATGCATGCGAAGCCGAAGCAGGCGATTCAGCACAATTCAGCAACCAAAGCACTGGCAGAGCTGCTGTGCGAAGAATAAAAAAGCTCGCGCTTACATGTAGCGCGAGCGAAAAATTGTCGCTTTTTTTTTAAGGTTCGATTCAGTTTATCGGCGTGGCCGTGATCTTGAATATGAAGCCATCATCCGTTGCCGCATAGAGCGCGTTGTCGGGCCCCATCGCCAAACCGCGATACCGTGTTGTGATACCGGTTGGCATGATGATCGCGCCCTTGATCGACAGGCCGTCGTCGGCCAGGTCGTAGACGTCGATGCGCGAGCCCGGTGGCGTGTTGCCGAAACCGATGCCCATGATGCCGGCGACCATGCGCCCTTCGTAGATGCCCCAGTTGCTGCCGGTCAGAAACGCAGCCGAGCCCATGCCTTGCGAGAAACCGTGGTTGTTCCACGACGGTGGCATCAAGTCCTCGAAGCGGGTGTCGCTCATCGGCGTGTAGGCGGCCCGGATGGCCGGGTCCATCGCGTCCATCTGGTTGGGCTCGTACCCGCAGTACTTGTCCGGGCACTCCCCGCGGCCGCCCCGCAACTCACCCGGGTCCCAGCCGGCGTTGCCCCCGTTGACCAGCAGGGTGATCTCGTCGCTGTGCCACGGACCGTGCTCGGCGGTGAAGGCCGCGCCGTCGCTCGGGCGGAACGCGATGCCCTGCACGTTGCGGTGACCGTAGGTGTAGATGCGCTTGTCAAAACCGGCGGGCGGGTTGTTCCCGGGGTGCGGGTTGCCGTCGCCGTCGATGCGCAGCACCTTGCCACAGAGCAACTGGCCGTCTTGCGGGCAGATGCCGCGGTGGCGATCACCGCCGGTGACCCAGAGAAAGCCGTTCGGCCCGATGCGGAGCCGGCCGCCGTTGTGTGCACCGGGGCCGCCGAAGGGCTGGTCCGATTCGAACGGCTTTTACTGGATGTCGGTAACGATGTCGGTGCGGTCCGACACGCTGGTGAGGTCCTCGCTGACCGTGAAGCGCATGACGATGTTGCCGTCGCACTTCTCGAAGTTCGTCTTGCAGCCGTCGCCGTAGTACTTGGTCGAAGACGAGTACAGGTACAGCGTGCGGTTCTCGGCGAAATCCCAATCCACCGCCACGCCAAGCACACCCGCCTGCCCATCACAGAACAGGTCGTCGCCCGCGTCCGCGTAGCCCGTGGAATCCTTCACGCCGTAGAGTTTGTTGACGTTCCCGGCGGTGTCCCGCACCGAGAGGCCGGCGCACTTCTCGGTGAAAAACATGGTGCCGTCGGGCAGGAAGGACATGTCCCAGGGGTTCTCGAGCCCGGTCATGAACTCGGTGGTTTCGATCTTCGGCACGTTCATGCGCTCGCCGTGGCCGTCGGCGTGTGCAGTGGTTCCGGCGGCCATCAGCACAAGTGCCGACGCGGACGCCGTCAAGGCAGTTCCAATCTGACGCATTCTCTTCTCCTTCAGTTGAGCGACGCGCCACCCTTGCAATGAGTTCACGCCACTGTCATGCATCCTTCAGATACGTCGCCAAGTCCGCGATTTCCTGGTCTGAGAGGGGCTTCGCCATCATGATCATCAGCGAGGAGTTGGGCCCGAACTTCACACCGTCCCGGTACTGCTCGAGTTTCTCGGTGGTGTAGGCGATGTCCTGGCCCGAGACCTTGGGGTAACTCGCCACGCCCTTGCCCCCCGCCCCGTGGCAGTTGACGCAGGACTGCTTGTAGCGCGCCTCGCCTGCCACCGCGTCACCGACCAGCGCGGCCCCGCCCGTCGACGCGGATCCGCCGACAGCGAGTCCGGTGTGGCCGAGAACCAATCCAAACAACAGGGTTTTCAGGTATCCACTCATGAGGGGGTTCAGCCGAATCAGACAGGTGCCGCAGGATCAGCGACAGCCCACTGTACCGCAAAATAATGCATCTCTAAACCCTGTAGCTGCACAATAATACATGCTATGGCTGACTGTCATACCGCGAGCCGCCCACGGTGCCTGCAGGCGCCCAGAGCGCAGCCCGAGGCAGCCACCTGCGCGGCCTGTCCAGTTCGGCGCTGGCGGCAGCGCACCGAGTCACCGCCGCCATGGGGTCGGGTGTACCGGCGCCGATGCCGACGCGCAGCGACACACCCTGACGAACGACGCGGAGCGGCACCAGGATCAGAACGACACGGCACACGCCCGGCCTCTCGCGCGGGTGCGCGATCGCCGTGCGGCAGGTGTGCGTCGACGCCCCAGGTTGCCGGGTCGTCACCGCATCACACGCGCCGCCGCTGCGCCAAGGGTGCTATAACCGGGCCCGCAACCGATCCCGCTTCTCCACGGCAAGGACCCCCGATGTTTCGAGGCCTTCTGATCGCAGTCAGCGCCACACTGACGTTGCTGGTGACGCTCGTGGCGGCAGCCCAGCTCTTCACACCGAATGACCCGTTGTACACGCCGTCCAGCGCGCTGCCCGACTACCGGCAGCCGAGCTTCGACGCCTATGTGGACGACACGCGGCAGTGGATCGCCGACAACCGCGTGTTTCTGACCGACAACCCGACGGCCGAGGTGGACGCCAACGCGCCCTTCGAACTCGAGCCAACTGGCAACGCGCCCGCGACCCGGGGCGTGCTGCTGGTCCACGGCCTGGGCGACTCGCCGTTCTACCTGCGGGACATCGCCGCCGCCCTGGTCGACCAGGGCTTTCGGGTACGGACACTGTTGTTGCCGGGGCACGGGACCCGACCGGCCGACCTGACGCTGCCGGTCTACGACGACTGGCGCAATCTGGTCGCACACCATGTGCGCCTGTTGCAGGCCGAGGTCGAGGGGGTGTGGCTCGGCGGGTTCTCGACCGGCGCGAACCTCGTCACCGCCTACGCCGCCCAGCACGACACGGTCCGCGGGTTGTTGCTGTTCTCGCCGGCCTTCGTGCCACGCGACGTCCTGCACGTGCTGGCGCCACTCGCCAACCATGTCATCGACTGGATCGACTTCGACCCGCACGAGAGCAACTACACCCGCTACAGCACCCTCGCGATGAACGGCGGCGCGCTGTTGTCACAGTCCGTCGCCGAGGTTCGCGAGCGACTCGATGCACACCCCTACACCGGGCCGACGTTGATTGTGGTCAGCGAGCACGACAGTGTGGTCAACGCCGAGGCGGTGTTGCGGCGTTTCCAGACCCGTTTCACGCACCTGTCCAGTCGCCTCGTCTGGTACGGCAACGGTGCGCTCGACGACCCGCGGGTGACGTCCCTGCCCGCAGCGCTGCCCGAACACCGCATCAGCACCTTCTCCCACATGGGCGTGCTGTTCGCCCCGCATAACCCCTACTACGGCAAGAACGGCAGCCAGCGGATCTGCGACAACGGCCAGGACGAGGATGCCGAGGCCGCTTGCCCGACGAACGACGCGATCTGGTTCTCGAGCTTCGACCACATCGAAGCCGGAAAGACCCACGCCAGACTGACGTGGAATCCGCACTTTGGCGCGCTCGTCGAGACGATCCGTCGGGTGGTCGAGTGAAACGCGGACGCACCGCCGGCGCACACGGCCACCCAACCGGGTCATGACGCCGGCTTTGATAGGGTGGTTTTTTGCTCTGCGCCAACTGCGTTGACCGACCCTACGCCCGCTTCATCAGTCCGTGCACCGATGCCGTAACTGACGGTTCCGGCAGACGCGCCTGGCGGGCCGCGACGCCGCGGATATCCTGGGTCGCGGGTCGCGACACCAAAGAGCTTGTGTCGGGCTTGCAATGTACTACGCCGAAGTGGGCCAGACGCCAACGGCCTCGCCAAGATCGCGACGGGTATTTACACCCCGAACCACAGCAACGACGTCCGGTGGTGGAGTCCATTAGGCAATTCGTCGCTGACCATAGACCGTGTCGGCGTACCGATGCGCGTCATCGAGCTCAGGTTCCAGAACCGCAGCTTCCGGCACACCGTTGGGCCAGCTGCAGGCGACCCAGTACCGCGGCGCATTCGACGCCCGCACACGCACTGGCCCACACCCTGTGAGATCACACTGGGAGTCAGTCCACAACGGCCAACACCACCACAGTGGCCCTTGGCCTGACGGGCCAAATGCCCAGCTTGCGAACGTGCAGTCGCCGCCGGTTGCAGCGACACACGCACTTTAGTGCCGCGTGTTCGTGGTGCAGCACGCAATAACTTGGTGCAGCGCGACGGTCGAAATCACGGCGCGCGCCGTTGCGACACTCACACACGCGTCCCATTTTCAGTATTCATATCAGCGACTTGAGACCACACAGAGGCCTGAATCGCCGAGTGGCAAACTAGTTGCGCATTCCCCTGTGGGGGCAGCTACAAGCCAGCGGTGTGCACTGGCATGGCACCCACGCAATCGACCAGAAAATCAACCACACGGGTGTCGCATGTCTTCAACGCACGAACGGTCCGAGTTGGACGTGGTGGGGTCCGACTCCCTCAACACGGTTGCGGCCGTACCAATCCGGTTTCGTGAGGCACACTCGCGGTTGAAAGACACACCAGACGGGTTCTCGGAGGACCAGAAGCGCTACCTCGCGGACACACTGGTCAAGCTCAACCTGCACCTCGCACTGGGCGTCCGCCCGGAGGCGAAAGCGTCGGAGGTGCCCGAGTCGTTCTGGGGCACGCCGGTCGAAGACCTGTGCAAGGAAGAGAAACGCAAGTACGAACAGCACGTCCTTGATATCTGGAACGACATCGTACGAAGCAACGACACAAATCACATGCTCGAGGGTCTCGATCAGTTCGCCTCCCGGCATTTCGGCCTCTTCAACGTTGCGCCCGCGATGGCGGGCTACATGGTCAGGATGCGCATCCCCGCATGCGAACTGCGCGGCGACCAACTGGTCGTGCTGGGTGACATCGCAGAGGAACTCGCGGGCGGCTACGCACACGTGACCACACGTGGCAGTTTTCAGCTGCGTGAAATCCCGCCCAACCGCATTCTGGAAATGCTCGGCCGGTTTCGCGATCACGGCCTGTCGTGCAAGGGCACAGGTGCGGATAGCGCGCGCAACATCACCTGCTCGCCAACGGCTGGATTCGATCCGCAGGAGCTCACGGACTTGCGATCCTACGCGCATCGCCTGAGTGATCGCATCTTGAACAACCGGGACTATCAGGGCATCCCGCGCAAGTTCAACACGGCGTTTGACAACGCCGGTACCACGTCGTGCGTCGCCGACACCAACGACATCGGGTTCATCGCCGTCCGAGTGGGTGAGAACACCGACGGCGTCGAACCGGGCGTCTACTGCCGCCTCACGCTCGGTGGCATCACCGGCCATCTCGACTTTGCCCGCGACACCGGTTTCGTCTGCCGGCCGGAGGACACACCCGAAATTGCCGACGCCATCCTCAGAGTCTTCGTGCAGCACGGCGACCGGACCAACCGCAAGAAGGCGCGCTTCAAATACCTTCTTGACACACACGGTTTTGACTGGGTGTGCGCGCGCACACAGGAGGCACTCGACAATTACGGCAACGGCGTGAAGCTCATACCCTTGTCCACCCGCTTTGACGCGCCGCGTCCGGCCATCAACCGCCAGGGGCACATCGGCGTGCACGACCAGGCGCAGCCCGGTTACAAGTACATCGGCGTTGCGCTGAGGCTCGGCCGGATCACACCCGCACAGTTGCGTGGCCTTGGCCGCATTGCCATGACCTTTGGCGGCAACGACGTGCGATTGACCGTGTGGCAGAACCTCATCATTCCGCACATCCCGGAGGCCGATGTCGAGCGCGTGGTCAGCGAGATAAACGGACTCGGCCTGCGCACCCAGGCCACCGCCTTCGAGGCCGGCGCAGTGGCCTGTACGGGTCGGTGGGCCTGCAAATTCGGCAACGCCTACACGAAAGAAGACGGCAGCGCGATCGTCGATCACTTGAACGCGCGATTCGAACTCGACCAACCAATCAACATCCACCTGACGGGTTGCCCGAACTCCTGCGCGCAACACTACATCGGCGACTTGGGCCTGGTCGGCACCACCACCGAAGACGGCAGCGAGGGCTACAACGTGGTCGTCGGTGGGGGTGTAGACGGTGACCAGGCACTGGCGCGGTTTCTCTGTGGCCCAGTCGCCTCACGCGACATCTGTGCGCTGTCGGAACGGATCGTGGCCAACTACCTGAAGGCACGCGACGGCAGTGACAGTTTCATCGCCTTTGCCAACAAGCACGACGATGCGCAACTCCAATCGATTCTCCTCGCGCACTGAACGGCCAACGCGTCGAGGGAACCACTCACCCCGCACACTGCACTCCGGGAAGGGCAGATGAACGACCCATTGATGAACACATTGTCTTCCGTCCTGCAGGCTCCGGCCGACGCCGGTCCACTGGTCGAACTGCCGGAGGGCGCGCCGTTTGACCCGGTGCAGCGCGAGTGGCTGAACGGGCTGCTGACCGGGTTGAATGCGGTCATCGCCGCCTCGCAAGCCGATGCAGAGGCGGAACCCGTGGCCACCCCTTTGAAGGTTTTCTACGGTTCTCAATCAGGCAACTGCGAGGTGCTGTCGCGGGGAATCCGGAAATTCTCCGCCACACGCGGATTCGACGCCGAGCTGGCGGAACTCGACAGCATCACCCCGGCCGATCTGGCCAACCTCACACACGTGTTGATCCTGTGCGCCACCTTCGGTGAAGGCGAGCCGCCCGACAACGCAGCGCATTTCCATACCGCTTTGATGGCGGAAGACGCCCCGCCATTGCCGGCGTCACTCCAATTCAGTGTCTGCGGACTGGGCGACTCGAGCTACACCCACTTCAACCGGGTTGCTACCGACATCCACAACCGCCTCACGGCGCTGGGCGCAACGCCGTGTCACGAGCTGGTGCTCTGCGACGCCGCCTTCGAAGACGATTTTGCCCTCTGGCAAGAGGGCGTCTTCGCGTCCGAGGCGTTCACTGCGGCGTCAGCGACGGTCACCGCACGAGCGCCGGCAAACGACGACGACACCACGCCGAGGTACACCAAGCGCAACCCGTTCGTGGCCAATCTCATCGAGGCACGCAGCTTGAGCGGCGAACACTCGGCCAAACGCGTGAATCACGTCGCGATCTCGCTCGCCGGCGGCGGCAGCGATGTGGATTACCACGTCGGAGACGCACTCGGCGTCTGGCCGTTGAACTGCCCGACCGAGGTCGAGGACCTTCTGGTCGCCGGGGGATTCAGCGGCACGGAGGTGGTCAGACTGAAAACCGGCCCCGCAACGCTGCGGGTCGTGTTGCGAAGCCAACTCGATATCCACACCGTCAACGCCAACGCGCGAGAGCGCTGGGGTGTCAGCAAGCCTGCAGACAGTCAACATGTGTTTGATGTGCTCAGTACGTTGGGATCACCACTTGATGCACAGACCTTTGTCGACGGTCTACGCCCGTTGCAACCACGCTTGTATTCGATAGCGTCCAGCGCAAAAAAACACCCCGGTGAGGTGCATATCACAGTGGGGGAGGTGCACTACGAGCTGTTTGGCACGCCTCGCAAAGGCGTCGCGTCCACCTGGCTAGGGAACCGCTTGGCTGCCGGCAACAACCTCGGCGTCTACATCCACCCTGCCCCACACTTTCACATCACATCCGATGACACCGCGCCAGTCATCATGATTGGCCCGGGTACCGGCATTGCCCCCTTCCGGTCCTTCCTCGAGGAGCGGGAAATGCGCGGCGCCACCGGCGACAACTGGTTGTTCTTCGGTGACCAACACGCGCGACAGGATTTTCTCTACCGAGAGGACATCGAGGCGTGGCACGCATCAGGCCTACTGACCCGGCTCAGCCTGGCGTGGTCACGCGATACCGAGACGAAAATCTACGTGCAACACTTGATCACCGAACAAGCGGAAACGTTCTTCGACTGGCTCGAGCGGGGTGCCAGTGTCTACGTCTGCGGGGACGCCACGCGCATGGCGACCGATGTCGACAACGCGATCCGCAGTGTGATCATGGGGTGCGCCGGGGTTGACCAGGACGGCGCGGATGCCTACGTGGACCAGCTGATCGCGTCGCACCGCTATCAACGCGACGTGTACTGACGTCACACCGAGCCGCTGCCGCCGGGTTCCGCAAAGAGCGCTGCCAGCACATGCCCACGCGCCGGTGACGGACGGAGCGGTCCCGCTGCGGGCTTTGCTAGAGTGTCACCATGTCCGGATCGAACGATGTGACCGTACCCGAGCCCGCCTCATCGAAAGGCATGTCCGTGCCACAGCTGCTGGTCGCTGCACCGGCGTTCGGCGCAGTTGTCGTGTGCGACGAGGGACTCAGTTTCTGGGGCGGTGTGGACCCGGTTGACGGGCGCATCGTCGACACCTACCACCCGCAGTGCGGTGTGTCGCTGGCCGGCAGCGTGGCGCTGATGCCGAGCAGCCGCGGCTCGTGTTCAGGCAGCGGGGTGTTGCTCGAACTGGCGTTGAACGGCAAGGCGCCCGCCGCGCTCGTGTTCCGCGACGCCGAGGATGTCCTGACCCTCGGCGCGCTGGTCGCCACGCGGATGTTCGCCCGCCCGCTTGCGGTGGTGCGCCTGCCTGCGGCCGACTACAACCGGCTCACCCGCGAGCCGACGGCGTCGATTCGGGGCACTCAGCTGACGGCTGGGGACGTCACGATAGACCTGATGCCACTCGACCTCGGAGCGCTGGCCTTGTCGCACGCGGACAGGTCGAAGCTCGCGGGGACAGACGGCGACGCCGTGCGCCTGGCAATGCAGGTGCTGTGCGACGTCGCAACGATCCAGGGCGCCGACACGCTGATCGACGTCACCCGGGCGCACATCGACGGGTGCATCTACGCGAGCCCAGCGAACCTCACCTTCGCCGAACGACTCGCTGACATGGGTGCCCGTGTCGCCATCCCCACCACCATGAACGCGATTTCAGTGGACCGGGACAACTGGGAGCGGCAACGGGTTCCGGCCGCGCTCGGCGTGCCCGCGAGCCGTCTGGCCGACGCCTACGTGCGGATGGGTGCAGCACCTACCTTCACCTGCGCGCCCTACCAGGCCGACGACAGGCCGGGGGTCGACGAGCCGGTCGGTTGGTCGGAGTCGAACGCCGTGATCTACGCCAACAGCGTGCTCGGCGCACGTACAGTCAAACACCCGGACTTTCTCGACCTCTTCATCGCCTTGACGGGGCGCGCACCGCGCGCGGGCGTCTACCTCGATGGCAACCGCAACCCCGACCTCATCATCGACGTCGCCTTGCCCGAGGGCTGTGACGACGCCGTTTGGGCGCTGCTCGGGTGGCTGGTTGGCGCGCTCGCACCGAACCGCATTCCGTTGCTGCGCGGCCTCGAGCACACCGACCCGCACGCGGACGACCTGCGCGCCGTGTGCGCCGCGTTCGGCACCACCTCGGCCTCGCCGATGCTGCACATTGCCGGCGTCACACCCGAGAGCGCCCTGCCACCCAAACCCGGTGCGCCGGTCTTGTCGTTGTCCCGCGTGGATTTTCGCCGCGCCTGGGACACCTTCAACACCGGGTCGTCGCGGGTGGAGCTCGTCGCGCTCGGCAGCCCGCATTTCTCGTTGAACGAAACCCGCCAATTCGCCGCGCTGGTGGACGGCACACGGTGCGACGAATACACCACCACCCTTATCACATTGAGCCGTGCGACCCATGCGCAAGCGGCCCGCGAAGGGCTGCTTGACACGCTCACCGACGCAGGCGTTCAGGTGGTGACCGACCTCTGCTGGTGCTCGATCTCGGAACCGGTCTTCCCGCCCGCAGCCAGAACGCTCATGACCAACTCGGGCAAGTACGCACACTACGGGCCGGCGCTCTCGGGCCGCGACGTCCGCTTTGGCGGGCTGGCGGCCTGCGCGCGGGCCGCGCAGACCGGCTTGGCCGACGACACCGTACCCGATTGGCTGACATGACAATGGCGGCACCCCACGCTGACGCGCCTACGTTCGTGTTTCCGCATCCGGTCCATCGGCGGCACCCGGGTAGCTCGCGATCACCGCGATCAAACCCATGGCCCCGGCGCCAACCAGAAGCGGTGTGACGTCCGACACGGCGTAGAGACTGCCGCCGATCAATGGCGCAAGCATGGCACCTAGGCCCATCGCCGAGGAAACCGCGCCGGCGGCACGACCTTGTTCCTGGCTCGAGACGGCATTGGCAGCGGCGGCCGAGATGGCCGGAAACACCCAGCCAGCGCCGAATCCGGCGAAGGCGTAGCCCGCGATCAGGGTCACCGCGCTCGGCGCCCAGGCCGAGGCGACAAAGCCCACCGCCGACGTCAGTGCACCGATGCGCATGAGGCGAAACGGCGTCAGGCCGAGGCGTTTGACTGCGAGTTGGGCGACAACGAGGCTCAACCCGACGGCCGTGAGTGCCAGGCCGGCAACGCGCAGTGCTACGCTGTTGTCGAGGTTGAGCCGGTCGAGTGCGATGAAGCCGATGACAATCTGCGCAATGCCGACGGCAATCAGCACGGTGAAAGCCACTGTCACGGGGCGCACCACGCGCGGGTCACGCAGCGACAGCTGTGGCGCATCGGCATCGGGCGCCTGCACATCGGCCGGCAACACGGTGACGAGGTAGACAAGCGCCGGAATCGGCAGCAGGGCGAGCAGAAAGAGCGGCACCGTGGGCGACCCCCCCGCCATCACTGCCACAAACGCCGGCCCGAGCAACAGACCGGACGACTGCGCCGCGCTGAGCTTGCCCATCGCACCGGCACGCGACGCCGGACCGTGGTGGTCGGCGATGACCGCGACAGATGCAGCCGGGATGGCGGAATAGGTCAGGCCCATGCCGAAGCGCGTGACGACCAGCAGGGCCAGCGCGAGCCCCGGGCTCAGCGACCAGGCGACGCCGAGGTGCGCAGCGACACAGAGCAGCATGTAGGTCACCGTGAACCCGATCAGGCCGGTGCGCAGCACCGTCTTGCGTCCGAGCCGGTCTGCCGCTCGCCCCCAGGCGCGCGCGGACAACACCCAGGCGACGCCGCCGGCCGTCGCGGTGAGGCCGATCTGCCAGGCGCTCAAGCCGAGCAGCTTCGCAAGTGGGCCCGCCGCCGCAACGAACCCCATCATGCCCATCGAGCACACCATGCTCGCGGCATAGAGTGGCTGCAAGGGGGGCGCGCCTTGCGGTTGACCGACGCGCTGCGCTGTGTCCGACACCCTGACCTCCGATACCCTGTCGCGTGACTGTGTTGATTCCGACCGGCAGTGCCGATTTGCGTACAGTGTACGCATATCGGCCGCCAGGACACAAGCGATGGCCCGCACACCCCCGACACCACAACCAAAACTCAGCCGAGACGTGATCGTCGAGGCGGCGATCGCACTCGTTGAAACCGAGGGACTGGACGCCTTGTCCATGCGGCGGGTCGCAGCCCACCTCGACCGCGCGCCGATGTCGCTCTACCGCCACGTGCGCAACCGCGATGACCTGCTGACCGCCATGCTCGACACCGCCGCGTCGCGCATCGAGACACCGGACCGCCACGCCGACCCGCGCGAAGAGGTGGTCGCGATCATGGTGGCACTGCACCGACGCTTGCGCGCCGAGCCCTGGCTCGTGCAGCTTCTGCTGTTCGAGGGGCGCTTCAGCGCGCACATCTTCCCGTTGATCGAACGGGTGTTTGCCGCGCTCGACACCCTGCTGGGTGACGTAGGCAACGTGGTCGACGTCTACGCAATTCTGCAGCACTACCTCTACGGCGAGTGCCTGTCGTACCAAACGCGCGCGCAGCGACTGGCATTTCAGAACGCTCTGCCGCACGACACCTGGGCGGCGTATCCGGTCACCGCCAGGGTCTTTAATGCGACCCGCGATCACGCCTTTGACGAATTCGAGCGCAACGTGCGCCGCGTGCTCGACACAACCTGATCGGCCGGTCGACCGCGCAGGATTGGGCGTCTCAGGCGGGCGCCGCCCGGTTCACGTCCGCAGTGTCCGCGGCCGCCAGCCCCGCGTGGCGCACGTGCAGGGTGTTGACAAGCGCCGAGAGTGCATCGCCCGGGCAATACGTAAACGACGCCGCAAGGGCGTCACCCGCCGCCACGTCGACCGGGGAGTCCAACGGCACGATCATGTACTGGTTGTGCCAGTCGATCGTGCGCTGACCGTTGTCGACAATTGCCAGCAGGTTCTTGGTGATCACACGCAAGGCGTTGACGCGGCCGCTGCGGGCGATGGCGACCGGGCCATCGAACGTGCAGCTGGTCGGAATGGCGTCGTCCCAACAGAAGGCCTGGTAGACCGTCGGGGCTCCGAGCTCCACGGACCGGCACTGCTCGGCGATCGGCGACTGGAATTGCAAGCACGGTGCATAGTAGCCTTCGTGCACGAAGTCCTGCTCGATCGGCTGGATCGCCTGCAGGCAGGCCTCGGGCACAAAGCGCGGCAGCGGGCCGCCAAAGCGCGCAAGATAGCGTTGCTTGAAGCTGTGCAACACCGCCGCTTGCTGTTCGCGCAACAGCCCGGTGTGGAGCATTTCACAAACAACCACGTCCACCGGCTCGGGCGGCAGCCAGGTGCTGGCGTCGGCGTGCACCACCTCCACGCGGTCGCCGTTCAGGTTTTGCTGTAGCAGCGCCAGCGACAGCGCCACGAGCTCGGGGTTGAATTCGACACACCAGACGTGTCGGGCGCGTTGCGCGGCAAAGCAGGACAGCACGCCCGTGCCGCCTCCCAGCTCCAGCACGGTACCCCCCTTGGGCACGACCTGGGTGATGGCCTCGCGAAAGCCCTGCATGCGGGCTTCGTCGTTCAGCATGTTGGCGTGGTAGTGCGCCGGGATGAATTGCCCCAACTCTCTGGCGTCAGACGGCATCGGGCGAAGACTCCTTGTCTCGGTGTTGTGGAAAGGAGACTTCAGGGCAAATTCGTAGCCACCTTGGCCGCGTTTGCGTACATGCGGGTTCGCACGTAGCGCAGGCGGCAAGATCCCTCGAACGCTATCAGGACTTGCCCAGCGCGTGGCACGTCCATGCCGCAGAACAGTCGCTCAAAGGGTGATCGGTTGCATCACCTCGGGCTCGATCACGTTCACACCCGGCAGGCCGGCCCGCAAGGCCTCAGCCGACTGTTCGAGCGCCGGAAAGGTGCGGTAGTGGCAGGGGATGACGGTGGAGAAGTTGAAGTAGGTCTTCGCCGCGTACGCGGTCAGCGCCATGTCCATGGTGTAGTAGCCCCCCGCCGAGAGGATGCCGACGGTGGGTTGGTAGTAGCCGGCAATCCAGGCCATGTCGGCCATCGGTGCCGTGTCACCCGAGACGTAAAGCGTCTTCCCCTCGCCCTCGACCACGAAGCCGCAGGGGGTGCCGGTATAGCGGTTGTCGCCATCAATCGGCATGCTCGAGGAGTGGCTCGCCGGCACGAGGTGCGCCCTGACGTCGCCGAGCGGGATGGCGCCGCCGAGGTTGAACGCGTGCCCCTCGACTGCGCCCTGGTCGTAGAGCAGCTTGGCCAGTTCGACGATGCCCGAGACGGGCAGATCGAGCCGCTTCGAGAGCGCGACCAGGCCTGTGGTGTGGTCGAAGTGGCCGTGGGTGACGAGGATGTGGGTCGCGCCGGCCACGGCGGCGTCGCTGTCCTGGCCGTCCATCATCGGGTTGCCTTCGAGCCAGGGGTCGATGAGCAGCACCTGATCACCGATTTCCAAGCGGAACCCGCCGTGTCCAAGCCAAATGATGTTCATGCGCAGATCTCCGGGTGTTTTGCCGAGCTTAGCGAGCCAGCCTTCGCCGGACCAGCCCTGGCCGTGGATGGCCGGGTCAGCCCCGCGGCAGGCGTGACTTTCGAAACGCCGTCGGCGTCTGCCCCGTGCGTGCACGAAACGCCCGGTTGAACGGGCCGAGCGAAGCGAAGCCGACCTCGAAGGCAATGCTGAGCACGGTTCGTTCGGCGAGGGCGGGGTCCCGGAGCATGGCTTCCGCGGCGTCGATGCGGAAACCATTGATGTAGGCGGCGAAGTGCCGGTGGCCCATACCCTGGTTGATCGCCGCGCGCACCCGGTGCTCCTGGGTGTCGAGCTGTGCGGCCAACTGCGCGACGGTCAGCCCCTCCTGGCGCCATGCCCCCTCGGCCATGGCTGCCTCGATACGCTGCGCCAACACCGCGCGTGCCGGGCTGTCACTCCGGCCGGTTGACGTTGGTGGCGTCGGCGCCAGCCAGACGTCGGACCGCACGGCCACCGCCCAGAGCAGAAAGCCCGCGGCGGCGAGGCCCACCGCCGCCGCGTGCACCGGAAACGCCCAATCCGGCAGCGCGCGCGCCCCATCAACCGTTTCGATCGCGGCAATCGCGAGGCCGAACAGCAGCACCGCGAGCAGAAACCCGCGCCGAAACCGACGCCGTGAGACGATCAGGTCGTCGGCGTCGCCCGCGACAACGACCGCCACCGCGTGGCCCAGCAGCACCAGCACACCGGCCCCCCGCACTGCCCCGAGCGACACCCCGGTGAGCGAGAGCCACGACGCACCCACGATGAGACCGGCGACGCCAAGCTGCCACCCGCGCACCTCCGGCTCATCGACGAACAGCTCGAGGGTGGCCCAGTACAGCACGACCGGGATGAGCGCCGCGACGGCGCGCAGGACTGACTCGAGCGCCCCGTCCGGCGCGAGGGTGGGCGATGACAGCAGCAGGTAGGGCACCAGCGCACCACAGAGCACCATCACCGACACCCGCTTGCGATCGAGGCCGCCAAACGACCAGAACACGCAGGCACAGAGCAGCAGCAGCGCACTGGCACCGCCGCGCAAGAACACATCCGCTGTCGCCATACCGCGTCCGCTCCGCTTCGGGGAGACCGCATTAGCGCACGCCACCGCTGCGTGCGCTCGCCGATTGTGCCGGATCGTCGCCGATTCCGCGCAATCGACCCCGGTGTTCAACATCGGCGCGCACCGTGTCAGGTGATCCACGAGGTTGGCGGTCCACCCGATCCAACCGAGGCCCTGTCATGACCACCTTGAGCACGCTTGCCGGTCTCTACGCGTCCGTCTTTCCCGCCGACCTGCTGCGCTACCTGATCGGGGCGGGCGGCACCTACCTCGTGGTCAATGTGTTGCTGGCACGCCGATTGGCGCGCCAGACCCTACGCCCAGGCGCAGTGCCGGCTGGGCAGGTCCGGCGCGAGCTGCTCGCCAGCCTGCGCACGGTGCTGATCTTCACGGCGGCGGGCACGCTGATCGCGCTCGGCGAACGCGCCGGGGTCATTACGGTGTACACCGACATCGACACGTTCGGCTGGGCCTACGGGTGTGTCAGTGTCACCGTGCTGATCGTGTTGCACGACGCCTGGTTCTACTGGACCCACCGCCTGCTGCACCACCGCACGCTGTTTCGCCGCTGCCACCGCCTGCACCACCGCTCGCACCGGCCGACGCCGTTCGCCGCCTACAGCTTCGACACCGAAGAGGCGGTGGTGAATGCCGTCTACCTGCCGCTGGTGCTGCTGTTCCTGCCCACCCACTCGCTCGCGTTGCTGGTGTTTGTCAGCCACATGATGGTGCGCAACGCCATTGGCCACTGTGGCGTCGAAGTCTTTCCCGCCCGGGCAGACGGGCGGCCGCTGTTCAGCTGGCTGACGACGGTGACGCACCACGACCTGCACCACGCCGAGGGGCGCTGTAACTACGGGTTGTATTTCACCTGGTGGGACCGGCTGATGGGCACCGAGCACCCACGCTACCTCGCCGAGTTTGCCCGGGTCGCTCCCCGCCGCCGCCGGCGTGGCATCACACCGCTGCTGATGGCCGTGACCCTGGTCTCGGTGTTCACAGCCACACGCGGCGACGCGAGCGGACTCAGTGGCGACTACGCCTCACCCGGACTCGGCGTGATCGTGCGTCTGGCACCGTGCACGTCGGGTCCGTCAGCCACCTGCGGTACCGTGCTCTGGCAGTGGGATCCGGCTGCCACCCCGCACGTGGCCGTCGGCGATGCGATCCTCACCGACCTGGTACGCGACGGCAGTGGGTGGCGAGGGCGCCTGCGCGACCCGCGCAGCGGGCGCACCTACCATGGCACAGTGCACCAACCCGCGCCGGACCGGTTGCTGTTGCGCGGCTGTGCGCTGGTGTTCTGCAAACAGCAAACCTGGCACTCGACCGAGTCGTTGATGCAGGTCCTGGCGCGCTTGTCGACATGAACACACCACGCGTGGCATGGCCTCGGATGGCACAGGCTAGCTGTGTATAGCCAGTAGGTTGTTCACATCGATACCGAGTCGGGTGATGGGTTGTTGGTAGCCGAGACTGGCGTGCGGGCGGTGCCAGTTGTAGCGGTGGAGCCAGTGAGGGAGTGCACGTGCCCGTTGGTCTGAGTT
>JBCCUP010000085.1 GCA_039196715.1 Pseudomonadota bacterium | reverse complement strand
CGCACTGTCCGAACGCGCGTGTCGTGTATGACTTGTTCCACGTGGTGGCCAAGTTCGGCCGCGAAGTGATCGACAGGGTGCGGGTGGATCAGGCGAATCGGTTGCGTGAGAACCGCCCGGCGCGCAGAGCGGTGAAACGCTCTCGGTGGTTGTTACTCCGCAACCCCGAGAACCTCGAATCGACCCAAGCTTCAGACCTACAAGCGCTGCTGACCATCAACCAACCGCTGATGGTTGTGTACGTGATGAAAACAGCGCTCAAGGAGCTGTGGTACGCCAAAACACCACGAGCTGCACGGTGGCGATGGACGCACTGGTACCGACAGGCCATGAGCAGCGGTGTTGAAGCCTTGGTCCGCTTCGCCAAACGGCTCCAGCCCTACGCAAATGGGATCATAGCCAGCGCCCTCTATCGGCTGAACACGAGTGTGCTGGAAGGTGTGAACAACCGCATCAAGGTCATCAAACGGATGGGCTACGGCTACCGGGACACTGAGTACTTCTTCCTGAAGATCAAAGACGCGTTTCCCGGTAAAGCGCGATGAACCAAAAAAAAGGGGCAGCCTTGGCTGCCCCCCGGGATCACGGCTGCCGCGCGTCAGCGGGACACCGTGTTCTGGCCGATGATCTTCGGCGTCACGAAGATCAGCAGCTCGTTCTTCTCATCCCGTGTCGAGTCGTAGCGGAACAGGCGTCCGACGACCGGCAGGTTGCCGAGCAGCGGCACCTTGCGCTGGTCGGAGTTGCGTACCTGCTCGTAAATGCCGCCGAGCACCACGGTTTCGCCGTTTTCAACGAGGACCTGGGTGTTCACTTCCCGCGTGTCGATGCTCGGCACGCGCGAGGCGCCGCTGCCGAAGAACTCACCCACGCTGTCCTTGTTGACCGTGAGGTCCATGATGATGCGGTCGTCTGGCGTGATCTGCGGCGTGACCTTCATGCCAAGGATGGCTTTCTTGAAGCTGATCGACGCGGCACCGGAGGAGGACGCCTCGAGGTAGGGCACTTCCACGCCCTGCTCGATGTAGGCCTCCTTCTGATTGGCCGTGATCACCCGCGGCGACGACACGATCTCACCGCGACCTTCGGCTTCCATCGCCGACAGTTCGAGCTCGAGGAAACCGCCGAAGGGGAGTTTGCCGATTTCGAAACCGATCGAACCGGTCGGGTTCGATGCAGGCAGGTTCACGTTCCAGCGATCCGGCGCGTTGATGGTCTCGTCTTCGCCACCGATGGTGGTGTTGAAGACGTTCTCAACCGCACCGAGGTTGCCCGAGGTGATGCCGTAGTAGCCGTCGGTCGTGTTCTGCGGGAAGGTGGTCAGGCCGAGACGGGCACCGATTTCCTTGTTGAAGTCATCCGAGGCGACGACAACGCGGGATTCGATCAGGACCTGCCGAACCGGCACATCGAGTTCGTTGACCAGCACGCGGATCTGCACGAGCTGCTCGGCCGTGTCGTTGACCAGCAGGGTGTTGGTGCGCTCGTCCACTGTGACCGTGCCGCGGTCACTCAGGATGGTCGCTTCCTCGCCCTGCAGCATCTCGGCGATGTCGGCGGCCTTGGCGTAGTTGACCTGCATGATCTCGGTGTGCAGCGTCGCGAGCTCGTGCTTCTTGGTCGCGGCTTCGAGCTCGAGTTGCTCGCGTGCGGCGATTTCGGCCGCCGGAGCGACCATCACCACGTTGCCGTTCGACCGCATGTCGAGGCCCTTTGACTTCAGGATGATGTCCAGTGCCTGATCCCAGGGCACGTTCTTCAGGCGCAGTGTGACGTTGCCCTCGACCGAGTCACTGACAACCACGTTCTGCTCGGTGAATTCAGCCAGCAGCTGCAGCACCGATCGCACGGCGATGTCCTGGAAGTTCAGCGAGAGCTTCTGGCCCTCGAAAACCTTCGGCTGCAGCGGATCGTCCCCGTCTTCGAGGGTGATCGGGCGCAGCTCCAGGGTGAAGATGCGGTCGGACTGGTAGGCCAGCTGCTCGTACTGCACCCCTTCCATCGGCTCGATCTCGACTCGCACGTTGCGGCCGCGACGGTAGGTGTCGATGTACTTTACCGGGGTTGCAAAATCGATCACGTCGAGGCGCTTGAGCTCCTCGTCCGAGATGGACACGTCCTTGAGGTCGATCAGCACCTTCGTGCCTTGCTGGCGGATGTCGACCGGCGTGTTCGGGTCGGTCAGGTTGAATGTCACGCGACCTTCACCGTCCGTGCCGCGGCGGAAATCGATGTTCTCGAGTTCGCGTGAACGTTCGACGCTGGCGAGCTGGCTGCGGATGCTGCCGGTGGCTGTCTCGACCTCGGCTGTCTTCGCGGCCGGCTCGATGATCAGCGAAACCGTGTTGCCGTTCACTGTGGTGGTGTACGGCGCGAGTTGCGTCATGCTCACAACCAGACGGGTGCGGCCCTGGAACTCCAGCGCCTTGATGTTGCGAACCTGACCGGAGTCGACCGTGAGCATGCGCTCCGTGAGGTCGTTCTGGGTGTCCTGAAAGTCCAGTGCGATGCGCGCCGGGTTCTCGACCGTAAAGCCGCGCGGTGCACTGGCATCTTCCTCGAAGGAGATGACCACTTCGGTGCGGTTGCCAGGAAGCTGGTTGACCGTGAGGTCTTTCAACGCGTTGCTGGCTGCCAGCAGTTCCGCCGAGTACACGGTGGAGCCCGCCAGGGCGATGGCCAGACTGACTGAACTCAAGCGAGCGCTGAAGATGTCCCGGCGTTGCATTCTGTTCGTGTGATTACTCTTCATGATTGACATCTTCATTCACCCAGTGAAAGTTGCGCTTCGCGCGTGACCCAGTTACCCGCGCTGTCTCGAACCGTTTCTTCAATCGCGATGTAGGTTTCGTCTATTGCAAGAATGCGACCGTAGTTCTTGCCGGCGTAGTTGCCGGGTTGAACGCGGTGGATCACTCCCTCCGCGTCACGGATCAGGCCCCAGTGATTCTCGTTCTGCTTCAGGTCGCCGACCATCGCGAGCGCATCCAGTGCAAAGCCCTCGAGGGGTTCGCGGTAGCGATCAAAGTCGGGGGCGTTGGAGCCGGAGAAATCGTTGTTCTCGATGGCGGTGTAGCGCACCGGTCGTACGAAGGGGTCGCGGATACCCTCGCTCGAGTAGAAGATGCCCCTGCTGAGTTCGAACTCCGGCAGCGGCTCGACGTAGCCGGCGTGCGCGTGTCGGCGCTCCTGCACGTATTGGTGCAGATCCGCCATGCTGTGTTCCTGGCAGCCGGCCAGCAGCGCGGCGGCGAGTACCGTCAATCCGATCGAAGCGTTCCTGGAGAACCCGGGGTTGGCATTCTGCCGTGTCATTGTTCATCCTCCGTCAGGTAACGGTAGGTGGTTGCTGTGAGGTCCATGGTCAGTAGACCTTCGCCTTCCTCGCCGCCCTGAATGTCAATGTCGCTCAGGGTCACGATGCGGGGCAGGGTGGACAGGCCACTGACAAAGTCGCCAAATTCGTGGTACTCGCCAGACACCTTCAACTTGATCGGGTACTCGGCGTAGAACTCCTGCTGCACCTCGCCCTGGGGCTTGAAGAACTCCACGTTCAAACCGGCGGCGACGCTGGTTTGCGAGAGGTCGACCAGCAGGCTCTCGATGTCGATGTCGTCTGGGAGCTGACGCAGCATGACGGCGAAGTCGTTGCGCATCTCTTCCAACTGTTCCTTGTAGGCGTCGAGGTTGGCCGCTTTCGCTGCCGCGTCGTCGAAGTCCTGTCGCAGCGTCGACTCCTGCCGCTTCAGCCCCTGGATCTTCTCCATGTGCGGATTGACCATGAAGTACCAGTACCCGACGACCATCAGGATCGCGATGAAGACGATGGCGGCGATGCGAACCGGCAAGGGTGCGGTCGGCAGCTCGCGCAAGTCGTCGAGGCTGAGGTCGTTGATCGCCCCGAGTGAATCAGCCATACCCATGGTGTCAGCCCTCCAGCGCCAGGGGATCGGAAAGTGAATCGGTCGGCGACTGATCCAGGTTGTCAGCCGAGAGATCCAGCGGATCGCTCGACAGCTCCATCGGATCGGTCGAGAGGTCGAGCGGATCGGTGCCGCCTTCCATCGGGTCCGAACCGAGGTCAAGCGGATCGCTGCCAAGGTCCAACGGATCGGTACCGAGGTCGAGGTCGTTGCCGATGCCGAGCAGCTCCTGGTACTCCTGGGTGGCCGTCGGGTCGAACTCGTCCTCGCTCGCACTCGGTGTGGTCTGGTTCAGGCTCAGCTCGAATTTGCGCAGCTCGCTTGAGTGACCGTTTTCGATGACCTGCACCGTCGGCTTGCCGAGCCACTCCGAGGCGTCAAGCTTGCGCATGAACTCGGACACGCTGCCGTTCGATTCCGCCTGGCCGACCACCCTCAGTGCGGTGCCGTTCTGGCGGACGCTCTGGAGGTACAGACCATCGGGCATCGCCACCGCGAGCTCCTGGAAGGTGTGCACCACCTGTGGACGCTGGGTCTGCAGGTTCTGGATGATTTCCATCCGGTCGAGCAACTGGGTCTTGGTCGACTCCAGTTCGGAGATCTCGGTCAGCTCGGCCTGCAGCTTGGTGATCTCGCTCGACAGAAAGGTGTTGCGCGATTTCTGGTGGTTCAACGAGGCGTTGATCTGGCTCTGGTACAACACGCAGCACACGGCTGCGGCTGCCACGCCCATGAACATGTGCACGCCAAACAGTTGTTGCCGTTGACGCTTGACTTCCTCGCGCCAGGGCAGAAGGTTGATCTTCGCCATTATTCAGTGCCTCGCAGAGCCAGACCGCACGCGATCATCATTGCGGGTCCGTCTTGGATCAGTCGGTCGCGGTCGATGCCTTCACGGCAGTCGATGCGTTCAAAGGGGTTGACGATCGACGTCGGCGTACCGATGTGGTCGCTGATGTACTCGTCGATGCCCTCGATGCTGGAGCTGCCGCCGGCGAGCAGGATCTCGTCGACTTCGAGGTCCTGGCTGCTCGAGTAGTAGAACTGCAGGTAGCGGTTGATGTGCTGCGCGATGCTCTGCTTGAACGGCTCGAGCACCTCGGGGATGTAGTCCTCGGGCAGACCACCGACGCGCTTGGCCCGACCGGCGTCCTGGTAGGACAGGCCGTAGCGGCGCATGATTTCTTCGGTCAGCAACTTGCCGCCGAACGGCTGTTCGCGGGTGTAGATGAGTTGCCGGTCCTGGATGACGTTGAGGCTGGTCATGGTCGCGCCCACGTCGATCACCGCGATCGTGGTCTTGGCGCGCTCCTCGTCCTCGCCGATGATCAGGTCCATCGTGTGTTCGATGGTGTAGGGCTCGACGTCGACGATCGCGGGTTTCAGGCCGGCGATCTTCAGCACCAGCTCGCGGTCGTCGATGTTCTCCGACTTGGTTGCCGCGAGCAGCACGTCGACCTGCTTGCTGTCGTCCGCGCTCGGGCCGAGCACCTGAAAGTCGATGTTGACCTCGTTCAGCGCATAGGGAATGTGCTGATCGGCGGCGAGCATGACCTGGGTTTCGAGTTCGGTGTCACGCAGCCCGGCGGGCGCGGTGATGACTTTGGTGATCACGGCGGAGCCCGAGACTGCAACCGCGGCCCGGTTCGACTTCGTGCCACTCTTCTTGACCACCCGCCGCACGGCCTCGCCGACGGCTTCGGGGTCCTGGATGGTTTTCTCGTTGACGGAATTCACCGGCAACGGCTCGACCGCGTAGGATTCCACTTGCATGCCCAGCTTGCCGCGAGAGACCTCGAGCAGCTTGACCGACGTTGAACTGATATCGAGTCCGATGACCTGCGATCGTTTTGAAAATATGTCCAGCACGTTGTTTCCTCACCTGAGGCCGTTTGCGTAGTTGCTCAGTCGCTTTGCACGGGCCCGCACGCACCGCGCGTGCAATGTCTGAGCCTGCTGCAGCCTCGACACACAACGGGCTCGTGGGCGTCCATGGTGGGAGGGCGTGTGGCCGTGCAGCGCGCCACGATCGCCGTTCCTTACCTGCCTGTACGCTGCGGAACTCGGCATATCGAGTACAATGCAGTCGTGCAGTTTCCATTCCTGCTTTGCGAATCTGACTAAAATTTGTCGCATTCCCGTATCCGCTCTCAGCCGATCGAGGCCCCTGGCGCACCGTGAGAACCTTTCTAAAACTGTCGCTGGCTCTGTTTTGCACGGGCTGCCTGGTGGCCATCGTGGGTGCGATTGGCGTGTGGGCCTATTTCGCGCCGCAGCTGCCCACCACCGACGAGATCAGCCGCATCGAACTGCACCAGCCGATGCAAGTGCTGTCCCAGGACGGCGACCTGATCGCGGAGTACGGCCTCAAGCGCCGGATGCCGGTGGACATCAACGATGTGCCAGAGCAGGTGCGTCAGGCCTTTGTCTCGGCCGAGGACGACCGCTTCTACGAACACCCCGGGGTGGATTGGCAGGGGCTGTTGCGGGCGGTCTACGTGGTTGCGACGACCGGCGAGAAGTCCCAGGGCGGCAGCACCATCACCATGCAGGTGGCGCGTAACCTCTTTCTCGACAACAGCAAGCGATACAGCCGCAAGGTGAAGGAAATCCTGCTGGCACTTCGCCTGGAGCGCGAGCTCGACAAGCCGCGCATCCTCGAGCTCTACCTGAACTCGATCTTCTTCGGCAACCGCGCCTGGGGCGTTGCGTCGGCAGCGCAGATCTACTACGACAAGACCCTCGACGAGCTCACGCTGCCCGAGGCGGCGATGATTGCGGGCCTGCCAAAAGCGCCCTCGGCCTACAACCCCATCGCCAACCCGGAACGCGCCACGCAGCGGCGGAACTACGTGCTGCGGCGCATGCACGAGCTCGGCGTGATCGATCGTGATGCGTTCGAATCGGCAAGAGTGGCCGGACTCACCGCCGGTCTCCACTTCGCCAAACAGGAACTCGACGCGGGCTACGTGGCCGAGATGGTGCGGTCCACCCTGCATGCCCAACACGGCGACGCGATCTACAACGACGGCTGGAAGGTCTACACGACCGTCTCGAGTCGCCTGCAGTCCGCGGCGAACCGGGGCCTGCGCGACGCGCTGCACAGCTACGAGGAACGCCACGGCTACCGCGGGCCGGTGCAGACACTCGACCCCGAGACTGTGGCCGACGCCGACGCTGTCGCCGAGGCACTCGACGGCGTCCGCGTGTTCGGCGACCTGCACGCAGCGGTGGTCACGCGCGTCGACGCGACGTCGGCCGACGTGACGCTCGACAGTGGCGCGCGCAACGTGCTCGACCTCGACGGCGTGCAGTGGGCACGGGCTTTCGAGGCGGTCAACACCGTCGGTCCGGAGGTCGAGACCGTCGACCAGGTGTTGGGCCTTGGCGACGTGGTCTACGTGCGCACGACCGACGACGGCCGGCTGCGCCTGGCGCAGTTGCCGGGCCCCGAGGGCGCGCTGGTGGCACTCGACCCGCGCAACGGCCGCGTGCTGGCGCTGGTCGGGGGCTACGCCTTCGACCGCAGCAAGTTCAACCGGGTCAATCAGGCTGCGCGCCAGCCCGGCTCCAATTTCAAGCCGTTCATCTACAGTGCGGGGCTTGAGAACGGCCTGACGCTCGCGTCGGTGTTCAATGACGCGCCCGTGGTGTTCGCCGACGACAAACTCGAGGACGTCTGGCGCCCCGAGAACTACTCGGGCCGGGTGTACGGGCCGACGCGGCTGCGCGAGGCGCTGGTCAAGTCGCGCAACCTCGTCTCCATCCGGGTGCTGCGGAAGATTGGTGTGCCCTACGCGGTCGACTACGTCCGCCGCTTCGGGTTCGAGGACGAGTCGCTGCCGCGTGACCTGTCTCTCTCGCTCGGCTCCGGGGTGGTCAAGCCCATCGACCTCGTCAGTGGCTACGCGGTGTTCGCCAACGGCGGCTACCGCGTCGAGCCCTGGTTCATCGAACGGATCGAGAACAACAAGGGCGATGTCATTTTCGAGGCCGACCCGGTGGTGGCCTGCGAAGGCGAGGACTGCATCGTCTCGACCCTGCGTCAAACCGATGACGGGCGCTACGTCAGCGAGCTGCGTTCACACCGCGTCGCGCCAAAGGTGCTCGAGCCGGACGTCGCGTGGCTGATGGATTCGGTGCTCGGCGATGTCGTCACGCGCGGGACCGCAACGCTGGCGAGGCGTGAGCTCGGCCGCGGCGACCTGGCCGGCAAGACAGGCACGACCAACGAGCAGATGGACGCGTGGTTCACCGGGTACCACCCTTCGGTGGTTGCCACGGCCTGGGTCGGTTTCGATCAGGTTCAAACACTCGGCGCGAAGGAAACCGGCGGACGCGCCGCGTTGCCGATGTGGATCAACTTCATGCGCGAGGCACTTGACGGTGTGCCCGAGCAGGCGAAAGAGCAACCCGACAGCATCGTTCGGGTGCGCATCGACCGCGAGACCGGTCGACTCGCGAGTGCGGGCGGCCGCGACACGGTGTTCGAGCTGTTCCGCGACGAGACGGCGACCCAGGTCGCCGAGCAGGGCAACGGGTCGGTTGGTGACGCCGGTGAGGAGGCGGGCGACGGCGAAGCCGTGGCCTCGCAATCGCCACTCTGGGCCGAGGTGCCAAGCGAGTCGGCCGATTCGGACGTACGCGAACAACTATTCTGAGTCAGGTCTGATCGCTCGGGTGTCCTAGCGCTGCCCCGTCGGACGGCGCACCGTCCGGCGCAATCAAGTGCTTGCGTGAAACCGCGGGCTGTAGGCGATCACTTCGTCGATCGCGGCGCCGACGCACTCGGGGTCGATGTCCGGCGTGACACCGTGGCCGAGATTGAACACGTGGCCCGGACCCGCGCCGTAGCTGTCGAGCACGGCGCGCACTTCCCGCCGAACCGCCTCGGGTTGGGCGTAGAGCGACGCGGGGTCGAGGTTGCCCTGCAGGGCGACCCGGTCACCGGTGAGCTGCCGGGCGACGGCGAGGTCGGTGGTCCAGTCGACGCCCAGAGCATCTGCACCGGTGTCCGCCAGCGCGCTCAGGCGCGCGCCCGCCCCCTTGGTGAAGAGCACCACAGGCACCTGGCGTCCGTCGGCCTCGCGGGTCAACTGGTCGACGATGCGCGCCATGTAGTGCAGTGAGAAACGCCGGTACATCTCGGGGTTGAGCACGCCACCCCAGGTGTCGAACACCATCAGGGCCTGGGCGCCTGCGGCAACCTGGGCATTGAGGTAGGCGGCGACGCTGTCAGCCAGCAGCTCGAGCAGGTGGTGTGCGCTGTCCGGGTCGTCGAACAGCAGGCCCTTGCTGTGGCCGAAGGTCTTGGTGGAGCCGCCCTCGACCATGTAGGTCGCGAGGGTCCACGGACTGCCAGCAAAGCCGATCAGCGGCACCCGGTCCGCCAGCTCGCGGCGAATCAACGATACCGCGTCCATCACGTAGCGCAATTCCGTCTGTGGGTCCGGTTGTCCGAGCGCGCGGATCGCCGCGGCGCTGCGCAGCGGCGAACGGAAGCGGGGACCTTCGCCTTCACTGAAATAGAGACCGAGTCCCATCGCGTCGGGCACGGTCAGAATGTCCGAGAAGAGGATCGCCGCGTCGAGCGGGAAGCGTTCGAGCGGTTGCAGGGTGACTTCGCACGCGAGTTCAGGGTTGCCACACAGCGCCATGAAGTCGCCGGCCTTGGCGCGCGTGGCGCGGTATTCCGGCAAGTAGCGCCCAGCCTGGCGCATGATCCAGCTTGGCGTCCGGTCCACCGGTTGCCGCAGCAGCGCGCGCAGCAGTCGGTCGTTCTGGAGCTCAGGCATCGGCGATCACACCGAGCGAGGCGACAATGCGTTTGGCGGCCTCGCGCCCCTCCCAGACCGCCGTGACCACGAGGTCGGAACCGCGGTGCATGTCGCCCCCACACCAGATGCTGGGGTGGGTCGTGCGGTAGGGTTCGGCCGGGTCGGTGCGGATCCGGCCATCGTCCTCGGTCTCGATGCGGTGCGCCTCGAGCCAGTCGGGCGGACTCGGGCGAAACCCGAAAGCGATCAGGACCGCGTCGGCGGGCAGCACTTCCTCGGTGCCGACAATCGGTTCGGGACTGCGTCGGCCGCGCTCGTCGGGTTCGCCGAGCTTGGTCGTGACCACACGCACGCCGACCACGCGGCCGTTCTCGCCGACGATCTCCACGGGCTGGCGGTTCCAGAGGAATTCGACGCCTTCCTCCTTGGCGTTGGCCACCTCGCGTGCCGAGCCGGGCATGTTGGCTTCGTCGCGCCGGTAGGCGCAGGTCACCGAAACCGCCTGTTGGCGGATCGCGGTGCGGTTGCAGTCCATCGCGGTGTCGCCGCCACCGAGCACCACCACGCGTTGACCGCGCAGGTCAATGAACTCGTCGACGCCCTGTTGCCAGCCCTCGACGTTATTGATGTTCGAAATCAGGTAGGGCAGTGCCTCGTGCACGCCGGCAAGGCCCTCGCCGGGGAAGCCGCCGCGCATCGCGGTGTAGGTGCCCATGCCGAGAAACACGGCGTCGTACTCGGCCAGCAGGTCCTCCAGGGTGATGTCCTCGCCGACCGTGACGCCGAGCTGAAAGCGTACGCCCATGTCCTCGAGCACGCGGCGGCGTTGGCGCACGACCGATTTCTCGAGCTTGAAGGGTGGGATGCCGTAGGTCAGCAGGCCGCCGATCTCCGGGTAGCGGTCGTACACGACGGCCTCGACGCCGTTGCGCACCAGCACGTCGGCGCAGCCGAGGCCGGCCGGTCCGGCGCCGACGACGGCGACCCGCTTGCCGGATGGCACAACGTCCGAGAGGTTGGGGCGCCACCCGAGTTTGAACGCCTCGTCGGCGATGTACTTCTCGACCGAGCCGATGGTCACCGCGCCAAAACCGTCGTTCAGCGTACAGGCGCCCTCACACAGGCGATCCTGCGGACACACCCGACCGCAGACTTCGGGGAGGGTGTTGGTCTGGTGGCTCATCTCCGCGGCCTGCAGCAACTTGCCCTCGGAGATCAGTTTCAGCCAGTTGGGGATGTAGTTGTGGACCGGGCACTTCCACTCGCAGTACGGGTTGCCGCACTCGAGGCAACGCTCGGCCTGTGCTGACGCGTTGGACGGCTCGAACTGACCGTAGATCTCGTCGTAGGTGTAGATGCGCACTTTCGCCGGGTTTTTGTCCGGGTCCTTGCGCGGCAGGTCGAGAAACTGGAGGTGGTTGCGGCTGCCCATGGCGTAATTCGTCTGTCGTGCCGGGCGCGGGGCCCGGGTGCATCGGTGTGGGTCGCAGCGTGGCGGGCAAACCGCGCGGGCGCAAGGCCCTTCAGGCGGTGAGCCGAGACCGTACGGTGGCGCTCAGTGCGCCCATGTCCGCGCGGCCCGTGACCTGCGGCTTGAGTATGCCCATGACCTTGCCCATGTCCTGCATCGAGCTCGCGGAACAGGCGGCGATGGCCTGCTCGACCAGCGCGCTCAACTCGGCGTCACCGAGTGGTTGGGGCAGGAATTCCTGAATGACGTCGAGCTCGGCGCGTTCGATGTCGACCAGGTCAGTGCGGTCGGCGCGGGTGAACTGCTCGATCGACTCGCGACGCTGTTTCGCCTGTTTGTCGAGGATCGCGGTCACCGCGGCGTCATCGAGTTCGATGCGCTCGTCGATCTCGCGCTGCTTGAGCGCGGCCGAGAGCTGGCGCAACACGCCCAGCCGGGGCTTGTCACCCGCCCGCATGGCGGCCTTGACCGCTTCGTTGAGCGAATCCCGCAGCGCGCTCATCGGTCAGTAGAGTCGGACGCGACGTGCCGCTTCTTTGGCGAGCTTCTTCTGGTGACGTTTCACAGCGGCCGCCAGCTTGCGCTTGCGCTCGGTGGTCGGCTTTTCGTAGAACTCGCGGCGGCGGGTCTCGGTGAGGACGCCGGCTTTTTCGCAAGAGCGCTTGAAGCGGCGGATCGCCACGTCGAAGGGCTCGTTTTCCTTGACTTTGACATGCGGCATGGGCTTTTGGCACCTGTGCTGGTTTGGGGCGCTCGGCATCGGGACCAGTGGTACGGTGCTGAGCAAACGTGCAAGTATATCCTGTTGTGGGGCTGGGGCAAATCCCACGCCGTTTATCGAGGTGCAGCATGCGTGTGTTGGGGGTCGAATCGTCTTGCGACGAGACGGCGGTGGCGGTGTACGACAGCGAGCGTGGGCTCTGCGGCCACGCGGTGTACAGCCAGGTCGCATTGCACGACCAATACGGTGGCGTCGTGCCCGAACTCGCCTCCCGGGACCACATCCGCAAGTGGATTCCGCTGCTCAAGGCCGTGCTGGTTGAAGCCGACACCCCGCTCGATGCGCTTGACGCGGTCGCGTTCACCGCCGGGCCCGGGCTCGCAGGCGCGCTGATGGTGGGTGCGGTTGCGGGGCAGTCGCTGGCCGCTGCGCTCGGCGTGCCGGCGCTCGCGGTCAACCACCTCGAGGGGCATGTGCTCGCGCCCTTCCTGGAGTCGCCGGCCCCCGCCTTCCCGTACCTCTGCCTGCTGGTGTCCGGCGGACACTCGCTGATCGTCGCGGTCCATGGCGTAGGCGACTATGCCGTGCTCGGCGAATCGGTCGATGACGCGGTGGGTGAAGCCTTCGACAAGACCGCCAAGCTGCTGGGCCTCGGGTACCCCGGAGGCGCGGCACTCGCGGCGCTGGCCGAGCGGGGCGACCCCGCGGCGTTCGATTTCCCGCGTCCAATGACTGACCGGCCCGGTCTGCAGATGAGCTTCAGCGGCCTTAAAACCGCCGCGCTCACGGCCGTGCGTGCGCAGCCCGAGCGGCGCGAGGACATCGCCGCGTCGTTCCAGGCCGCGGCCGTTGACACCCTGGTGATCAAGGTGAAGCGCGCGTTGGCGGAGACTGGGTTCGAGCGCCTCGTGGTCGCCGGCGGTGTTGGCGCCAACACGCAGCTGCGAGCCGCACTGCGCGAACTCGGTCCGGCCTGCTTCTACCCGCGGCCGGCGTACTGCACCGACAACGCCGCGATGATCGCGTTGGCCGGGTGCCTGCGCGCCGAGGCCGGCGAGCGGCTGGCCGCGCCGCGGGGGGTCATGCCGCGCTGGCCGCTTGACGCGCTGTCGCCGCCGACTGCGACCCACGCCGTGCATTAGCCGCCGATGCGGGATTCCTCGCCGCGCACCAGGCGGCCGATGTTGTCGCGGTGTCGAAAGAAAAGCATCACTGCGATCACCGTGAAGCTCGCCGTCAACAGCGCGCTGCCCGTGCTCATGTACAGGTAGGCCGGCACCGCTGCGAAGGTTGCGAGCGCCGCCAGCGAGGAGATACGGAAGGCCAGTGCCATGGCGAGCCAGGTGGCCCCGGCCAACACGCCGACCAGGAGACTGGTGCCGAACAGAGCGCCGAGCGCAGTCGCGACGCCTTTCCCGCCTTTGAATTGGAACCAAATCGGCCACAGGTGTCCCATAAAGCTCCCCAGTGCACAGGCGGCGACGGCGCCCTCGGTGCCAACCAGGAGGGCCGCCAGTGCGGTCGGCAGCAGGCCCTTGCCTGCGTCGCCCGCCAGAGTTGCAGCTGCGGCCCCCTTGCCGCCGATACGCATGACGTTGGTGGCGCCCGGATTGCCCGAGCCTTCACCGCGTGGATCAGGCAGGCCGAGCACGCGGCAAACCAGTACGGCACTGGAGATGGAGCCAGCCGCGTAGGCGAGCAGTAAACAGATGATTTCTGTCATGGGAGCGGGTCCGATCCGTGCACTTTAACGCATGGTATCAGCGACAAATGGCTAAAGGTGCGATACGAATTGAGTGCTATACCTAGAGCTTGTAGACTGGCGGGATCGTCTGCCCGTCAACACCGTGAGTGTGCAGTTACATGATTGCCAACTTGCCCAGTGACGACGCCAAGCGACAGATATTCGTCGTCAAGTGCACCCCCTCGCTGAGTTGGCGCGGGAATGTTCTGCTCGCGCTCTCGGTGGGGTTCACGGGCGTGGTGTTTGGAATGGGTCTGGCGCTACAGGGCTACTGGCTCGTGTTGCCGTTCGCCGGTCTCGAAGCGCTCGTGGTGTTGCTCTCCCTGCGGGTGGTGTGGCGCCGGTTGGAGAGACGTGAAGTCATCACGGTTTCCGAGGAGATCATCCGGGTGGAATGGGGCCGCAATGCGCCAGAGCGTGCGATCGAGTTCAACCGACACTGGACCCGCTTGGAGTACCATTTGCCCGACAGCCCGTTCGAAACCGGCCTGCTGCGGTTGCGCGGGCAGGGCAGGACGGCGGTGCTGGGCAGCGCCCTTGGGCGCGAAGAGAAAAAGCAACTGCACGCGACGCTGGCTGCGAGCCTGTCGCCGCGGCTCAGTCAGATGCAGTTCTCACCCGCCTGAGCCGGGCGGGCGCATCTGCAAACCGGTTTTATTTTTGTGGAGACGAATTGACATGTTCACAGCGTTGCGACGCGGCCTGAGTGCATGCGGATTGGGTCTGGGCGTGTTGGGCGGCCGGGCGATGGCGCAGGACCCGCACCCTGTGCCCCTGAACCTGCCTGTCGGGGTAACCGACATCAGTGCCGAGGTCTATGACCTGCACATGCTGATCTTCTACATCTGCTGCGCGATCGCGGTCGCGGTGTTCGGCGTGATGTTCTACTCCATCTTCTACCACCGGAAATCCCGTGGTGCGAAGGCCGCGAACTTCCACCACAGCACGGCGGTGGAGATCGTCTGGACCGCGATCCCGCTCTTCATCCTGATCGCGATGGCGGTGCCGGCGGCAAAAACGCTGATCGCCATGGAAGACACCTCCGAGGCCGACCTCACGATCAAGATCACCGGTTACCAGTGGAAGTGGCACTACGAGTACATGGGTGAAGATGTCGATTTCTTCTCCAGCCTCCACCCGGATCACAACCGGGCGCGTCAGACCGGCTCGGGCATCGATGTCAACGATCTTCACTGGTATCTGAAGGAGGTCGACAACGAGCTGGTGCTGCCGGTGGGCCGCAAGGTGCGTTTTCTGCATACCGCCGCAGACGTGATCCACGCCTGGTGGGTGCCGGACCTCGCGGTCAAGCGCGATTCCATCCCGGGTTTCATCAACGAGAACTGGGCCATCATCAACGAGCCCGGCGTCTACCGCGGCAAGTGCGCCGAACTGTGCGGGCGCGACCACGGTTTCATGCCGGTGGTGGTGCGCGCTGTGCCTGCCGAGGAATTCGACGCCTGGTTGACCGAGCAGAAAGGTGAGGAGGCCGTGCAGGCGGCGGCGCAAGCGGCGGAGGACGCCTCCGAATGGGACCTCGACGATCTGATCGCGCGCGGCAAGCACGTCTATGACAACAACTGCGTGGCGTGTCATCAGGGCGGCGGTCAAGGCCTGCCGCCGACCTTTCCGGCGATCACCGACAGTCCGGTGGCGCTCGGTGCGATCGACGACCACATCGCCATCATCAAGAAAGGCAAGGCCGGCACCGCGATGGCCGCCTTCGGGGGCGTGCTGAGCGACAGCGACATTGCGGCCGTGGTGACCTTTCAGCGCAACGGACTCGGCAACAGCGTGGGCGACATCGCCCAGCCTGTCGACGTTGCAGTGAACTGAATTTGACCGTTTTACTGACTCAGGGGAATCGTCGTTATGAGTGCTGATAACAGCGTCGACGTACACGTGGATGACCACGGCCACGATGATCACGATCATCACGGCCCAGCGAAAGGTTGGACGCGCTGGCTCTACACCACGAACCACAAAGACATCGGGACCCTGTACTTGTGGTTCTCGTTGATCATGTTCTTCATCGGCGGCGCCATGGCGCTCGTCGTGCGCCTGGAACTGTTCCAGCCGGGTATGCAGTTTGTTGATCCGGGCTTCTTCAACTCCATGACCACCATGCACGCTATCGTCATGATTTTCGGCGGTGTCATGCCTGCGTTTGTCGGCCTGGCGAACTGGATGATCCCGATGATGATCGGTGGGCCGGACATGGCCTTGCCGCGCATGAACAACTGGTCGTTCTGGATCATGCCGTTTGCGATGATCATCTTCCTCTCGACCTTGTTCATGGAAAGCGGTGGGCCCTCGGCCGGGTGGACCATGTACGCTCCGCTGTCTTTGCAAGGTGGAGACAGTCTGGCCTTCGTGATCTTCTCCATCCACTTCATGGGCATCAGCTCGGTGATGGGCTCGATCAACATCGTCGCGACGATTTTCAACATGCGTGCCCCGGGCATGACGCTGATGAAGATGCCGTTGTTCGTCTGGACCTGGCTGATCACGGCCTACCTCCTGATCGCAGTGATCCCGGTTTTTGCCGGTGCCGTGACCATGCTTCTGACGGACCGCTATTTCGGCACCAGCTTCTTCAACGCGGCTGGTGGTGGTGACCCGGTGATGTACCAGCACATCTTCTGGTTCTTCGGCCACCCCGAGGTGTACATCCTGATCCTGCCGGCGTTCGGCGTGATCTCACAGATCATCCCGACCTTCGCGCGCAAGCCGCTGTTTGGCTACAGCTCGATGGTGTACGCGACGGCCTCGATTGCGTTTCTCTCCTTCATCGTCTGGGCGCACCACATGTTCACCGTCGGTATGCCGCTGGCGGGGAACCTGTTCTTCATGTTTGCGACGATGATGATCGCGGTGCCAACCGGGGTGAAGGTCTTCAACTGGATCGCCACCATGTGGCGCGGCTCGATGACCTTTGAAACCCCGATGCTGTTCGCACTCGGTTTCGTGGTGATGTTCACCTTCGGCGGCTTCTCTGGCCTGATGATGGCGATCACCCCGGTCGACGTGCAGTACCACGACACCTATTTCATCGTCGCGCACTTCCACTACGTGCTCGTGCCCGGCGCGATCTACGCGATCATCGGCGCGGTCTACTACTGGATCCCGAAGTGGACAGGCAACATGTACGACGAGACGCTCGGCAAGTGGCACTTCTGGCTGTCGACGGTCTTTGTCAACCTGCTGTTCTTCCCGATGCACTTCGTTGGCTTGGCGGGCATGCCACGGCGCATACCCGACTACAACCTGCAGTTCGCTGACCTGAACGCGATTGCAAGCATCGGTGCCTTCGGGTTCGGCTTCTCCCAATTGCTGCTGCTCTACATCTGCATCAAGTGCGTCAAAGGGGGCGAGAAGGCCACCGACCAGGTCTGGGAGGGGGCCGAGGGGCTCGAGTGGACAGTGCCGTCACCGGCGCCTTACCACACCTTTGAAACGCCGCCGCCAATCAAGTGAGCAGCGAACCGTCACGTTCTGAGCGTTTGCGGTTGCCGCTGGTACTGGCGGCGATCGCAATCCTCTTTTACGTACTGGGAATGTGGGCTGTGACCAATGGCTGACGCACTGGAGAAACGCACGTCGGTCCTGTCAGCCAAGTTGATGCTTGTGGTTGTCGGGATGTTCGGCTTCGGCTACCTGCTGGTGCCGCTCTACGACATCATCTGTGACGTGACCGGCCTCAACGGCAAGACCGGCATCATCGACGTCCAGGCTGCGCAGGACTACGCCATCGACCCGAACCGTGAGGTTGCTGTGGAGTTTTCCGCGACGGTCAACGCGGGCGGGAGCTGGCGCTTCAAGCCCGAAGCGGCGAGCATGCGCGTGAAGCCGGGCGAGCAGTACACCGCGTGGTTCGTGGCGGAGAATCTGGTCAACACTGACGTCACCGGCCGAGCCGTGCCGAGCGTGGCGCCGCAGCCGGCGGCGAAGTACTTCGACAAGACCGAGTGCTTCTGCTTCACCAACCAGCTGTTTGAGGGCGGTGAGACCAAGCGCATGCCGGTGACCTTCGTGGTCAACCCGGACCTGCCGATCAACTATGAGAGCCTCGTGCTTTCCTACACGTTTTTCACCTACGACGGCTGACACCTGTGTCGGCGCTACTGTTGTAACGGATTGAGGGAACACCCATGGGTGCAGCTAGCGGTTATTACGTTCCACACGAGGCCAAATGGCCCATCGTGGGTTCGATCGGCCTGTTTGCCTTCTTCTGGGGCTTCGCTGACGTGGTCAACGGCACGGGCTGGTGGGCCATGGCGCTCGGTGCGGCCATCGTCATCTACATGATGTTCGGCTGGTTCGCGCTGGTCGTGCGGGAGAGCGAGGGCGGCATCTACAACGCCAAGGTGGACGTCTCCTTCCGCATGAGCATGGGCTGGTTCATCTTCTCCGAGGTCATGTTTTTCGCGGCGTTTTTCGGCGCGTTGTTCTATGCCCGTCAGCTCTCGGGCCCCTGGTTGGGCGGCGACGGCAACAACGCGATGACCAACGCGGTGCTCTACCCGGGATTCGATT
>JBCCUP010000084.1 GCA_039196715.1 Pseudomonadota bacterium | reverse complement strand
CGCGCGGCCTCGAGCGCGTAAACCACACCGAGTGCGCCGTCCAGCCAGCCGGCGTGGTTTTGACTTTCGATGTGGCTGCCTGCCAGCACGACGGGTCCGTTGCTCGGTGCGCGGCCGTAGACGTTCGCGATGCCATCGATGGTGGCCTCGTGCCCGATGGCCCGCAACTGGTCGGCGAGCCAGTGACGTGCGGTCATGTCGTCGGCCGACAGGGTGGGCCGATGCACACCGGTTTTGTAGCTCCCAATGGAGCGCAGGTGGTACAGGTCCCTCAGTACGCGCTCGGTGTTCGCACGCAACACGTAAGCCTCTTTTTGTTCGTGTCGGACTGGACGCCAGTCAGCCACAGAGACCGTGGAATAGCAATCCGGGTTTCCGCAATCACCGGTCCCTGGCGTCCTGCCTCACGCACGGTGGGCGTCCCAGGTCTCAGGGCCAGCGGTTCGGGCCTGCCATCTGTAGGTCTACACACCATTGAGCCGGTGTGCTTCCACGCACGTGGCATACACTTCGGGGACAGTGTTGTCTCGTTGACGAACGGAATCGTTGCATGAGTCTGGGTAGACGCAAGCATGCGCGGGTGGCCGCCCGTGCCGGGGATGTCAGCCACGCGGAATACACGTGTCTCGACATCTCCGAATCAGGCATGAAGTTGAGCGCCATGGGGAGGGTTGACACCGGCGGCCGGATCACCGTGACGATCAATGCCCTCGAACCCCCGGTCGAGGTGCGCTGCAGGGTGATGTGGTGCCGCGAGGCGTCTTCGGTCTTTGACACCGGTTACCACTTTGGCGTGATGTTCGAGAACTTCTCCATTCAGAACCAGGCCAGGCTACGCGAGTTGATCGACTCACGGGGCTGACGTTCAGGTGCACGCCTCAACTGAGGAGTCCTGAACACACAGGGCTACCCACGCATGCTCGGTTGGCGCACCATCCCCCGCGTTAGCGGAGCCGTTCGAAGCGTACATCCGGCGTGTCGGTGTTCGCGACGCGCGCGATCAAGGTGTCGGCATCCTGCACGGAGATCACGAGGTCTCGCACCGTCTGGTTGCCGCCGGACAGACAGACGTACGCGAAGCCGTGCAGCTGGTTGCCGACTTTTTTGCCCACAAAGGCCTTCTCATCAGCACGCAGACACGGTGTCGCTTCGGTCGTCGAGACGACCAATTCATCGCCTTCGACCGCCGCTCGGTACTCGCGCCCCTCGCCGGCGCCGTTGGTCATCACCCAGCGTCCGGCGAGCGCGTCCAGGTCGGCCTCGTGAGCGTCTTGCGGTGGCGGCGTTGCGCAAGCGATCAACCCGAGACACACGATTACCACAACCCCTGCACGACCTGTTCGCATGTCCCTGTCCCGCAAATACATCTGCAACCAGTATACGCAACGCGTGGACGGCGTCCCGTTCGAGCCAGGTGCTCACGGCGCGGGAATGTCCTTTGACCTGCCGCGACTTTCGTAGGGAGGTGTTCGGCGTAGACTGTTGTTGAAACGGGTTCGGACACCTGTCCGCACCCCAGTGCACACGCTACAGGCCCTTCTCATGCTCCGCATCCTCGGCAAAACCACGTCCATCAACGTGCGCAAGGTGCTCTGGACCTGCTCGGAGCTGTCGTTGCCGTTCACGCTCGAGCCCTGGGGCACCCACGAGCTGGACGTCGAGGACGCTGCCTTTCTCGCCCTGAACCCCAACGCCCTGGTGCCGGTGATCGTCGACGGTGGCGTGGTGCTCTGGGAATCGAACACGGTGTGCCGCTACCTCGTTGCGTCAGCCGGGCGAGAGGACCTTCTGCCCTCCGGTCCGGCAGCGCGCGCGCGGGTGGAGCAGTGGATGGATTGGCAGGCGACCGAGCTCAACGGGTCGTGGCGCGTGGCCTTCCTGGCCCGGGTGCGAGCGGAAACGGGCTACCCGGACTCGGCGGTAGACGCGAGCATTGCCGCCTGGAACCGCAACATGGCCATTCTCGACCGGCAGCTCGACCGCGCGGGCGACTTCGTTCTGGGGTCGGACTTCACGCTCGCCGATGTGGTGCTCGGCCTCTCGACCCATCGGTGGGTCTCAACGCCGATGGTGCGACCCGATTTGCCGGCGGTGGCGGCGTACTACGAGCGGCTTTCTGAGCGGGACGGTTTCAGGCAGCACGGGCGCAACGGCGTGCCGTAATCGCCGGTGGTTGTGTTCTATGAATCGACGCGTGTTTGCGTACCGCACTCGTGATTCCCCGCGGCTCGTTGATACCGCATGGGCGGGCTCGACTGTCTGTGGTCGGTGTTCCCAATGTGACTGCCACCAGCCGTAACAGCACACGGCTTCCGACTGCGAAAGTGTTATGTTATAACATTGCGCGGTTTCGGGCCTGAGAAGTCTCCCAGCGGACGAGATGAGCTTCGCGTGTTGGGCAGCGCGTAATGACCAAACTGACGTTTATGGGTCAACAAACGGACGCAAGGCAGCGCTTGGCATGCGGACGACGAGCGGCCCGCTTCGTTACCCCCAACCCCCTCCCCACAGTCAGTCGCCCGCACGTCGGGTGGACTGTATAGAAGACCTTCGATGACAACCAAAAAAGTGACCAGTCAGCCACGGGCGAAAACAAGATCGAAGAAACAGGCAAAGCGCGTTGCTTCGGCCACCCCCTCCCAGTCCAGCCCCGAGTTTCCCGGCGAATCTCAACAGGAGCCGTCGAAGGCGTCAAAAAAAGTGACCAACCGACCACGCGCCAAGGCCACAGCGAAGAAACAGGCAAAGCGCGCAGCGTCGAACTCGACGAATCGCGCCCAGTCCGGCACCGAGACGTCTGGTGCATTGAAAAAACGAACGTCGACGAAGACAAAGAAGGCGACCAGTCAAGCTCGCGCTGCGACGAAGACCAACACACCGGCAACGGATGCCGGCACGCCTGCGATGACGTCATACGGTGTGGCGCCGTACAAACTCAAGAAAGACGAGGAATACATGAGTGAGGGGCAGCTCGCCCACTTCCAGGCCATTTTGGAGAACTGGAAACGCGAGCTGATGGGGGAAGCAGAGCGCACTGTTCAGCGCCTGAGTGAGCAGGTGGGCCAGTTTCCCGATGCGAATGACCGCGCAACGCAAGAGGCGGAATTCGGTCTCGAGTTGAGAACCCGCGACCGTGAGCGAAAACTGATACGCAAGATAGACAGCTCGCTGGAGCGCATTGCCAACAACTCCTATGGCTACTGCGAAGTGTCTGGCGAGGAGATTGGTCTCGCACGCCTCGAAGCAAGGCCGATAGCAACCATGTGTCTTGAGGTGCAAGAGCGGTACGAACGGACCGAGCGCACGTTTGGCCGGCGGGAGACTGACAGCTGATTCCCGATTCAGCACGCCTGTCGGTATGGCGACTGCGCGACTGTCAGTGTGGCCCGTATGCAGCGCCGATCACGAGCACCATCCGTCCACGCCGGACACGGCGGGGTTGGGTGTTCGATGAGAACTGTTTCGCGACCCTGAAACCCTCGGTAGGTCGTGGGCATTGGACACGGAACGACCCCGCCACCGAGTGAGCATGCCCTCAGTGAAACGACGTGATTGCCTCAACGTGGAGGGTGCGAACCTGCGGCGCCCAACCGTATCACCTCCGCGCGCCCTGAGTGCCATGCTCCATGGAAACAGCAGTGTGGCTGTCTCGAACTGGTTGAATGAGCGTGTGCCTCAGACGGTACCGTGTGACGACACAGTCGGTGATCACGTCAGGCAGTTTGTCTACCACAAGGCCAACAGGGACGCGTATGTCGCATTTGGACTCGAGTACTTAAAACGTAAAGCACAGGCGCGAGCGGACACCTACGATGTGGTCGTGGTGGGTGCCGGTATCCATGCGGCGACGTACTTGTATACCCTGCGCCAGCAACGGCCGCATTTGCGTGTGCTCCTTGTCGAGAAGACCTCAACGGTCTCTTCGACTTTTGCTGAGTTTGGTGATTCGTTGGTGTTGAACTCACCCACGTTTCAGCAAGTGGATTTGAATTCGAACGTCGTACCCGGTCACTTTGTTCAGACCAGTGACTTCGATGAACTGCACGAGAAGGTGTTTCCTACCGCAAGACACATCTTTGATCTAGCTGTAATGGTACTTCTGCACAGCGACGCTGACATCCTGTTCAATGTTGAGGTGCACGGTGTGGAACGTGTGGCTGATGGCTATCGTCTCACGACATCAACCACTGATGTGGTTGGACGAAGTGTGGTCATTGCCAACGGCATGGGTGCTCTGAACGAGACTGCGTACTCGGGTCCGCGTTCAACCGGCGCGCTGGTGTCAGGTGATTGCTTTGTGAGGCGCTGTTTTGAGGACACGGTCTACGCCGATTCACTGAGTGGAAAAACCGTGGCCATTGTCGGCGACGGAGACACGGCAAACTGTGTGTTGGAGTACATCCTGCCGATCGTCTACCCAAACAAGCTGTACGGTTTTTACCGGGAAAACCCCGCCTTGCCCGCTCGGGTTTACTGGCTGGGACAGAGTGCAGCGTGCCTAAAGGCATTCTTTTTCAACAGTAAGAGACGGTACAGCCACTCTGGTGGCATCATCGAAGTGTTCTGGCAAGAAGACTCGTCGCTCGAACTGCCCAGTGACGTTCGCGAGAGCGCTAGTGACATGTTGCGGATTGTGCCTGACAAGCTGGTTGAAGTACGTTCGAGCCCTGCCGGGCTCACGCTCGTCACTGATCGTGACGCGATGGACGTCGACGTGGCGATTGACTGTACTGGGCGATTCAATCCGCTCTGTGCGCGCTTGCTCCACGATGGATACGACACGGTGCACGGCGACATCGTCTTCCAGGGTGGCTTCTGGTGTCAGGCAGAAGACCGGTTCGTGCCGAAGCCACACACTCTGGAAGGTCGAGCGATAGCCTGTCGTGTTCGGGGTCAGGACGTTTTCGTGCTCGGTGGCGCATGCCCCCTCGGGGAACTGATTGCTGACAGCGAAGCGAGGAACGGTGCCGCAAAGTACCAGGAAGGCCGTGTCAGTCTCACGAACAGCAAATGGTCACTGGAGCACGCGCTACCTCGGACGGTAGCCTTCGCGAAGCAGCATGCCCAGGCCCTCGCTGCACGTGACACCTGATACACCGGGCTCCTGGGCGACGGGATCCGGACGCTTGGCGTGATGTGAGTGGCGGCCTCACACGCCACTCGACAACACGACTGTCAGCGATACGCTGCCTTCTGATCGTGCCGATTGGTCACTGTCACATCCACTTGACTGCCCTCGCCACTACTGTGGTCGGTCTGGGCCCACCGGGGTTGCCGTGTCGGTAGTAGTGTGTTCCGCTTGGAAAGCGTGGCAGGGCGGGTCGAAACCGTGAAGATGAACTACCTCGAAATCGTGTCGCACGATGCCGATGCCGTCTGCACGGCTTACACACGCACGCACGGTGTCCACTTTGGCGAGCCGGATGCGCTGCTTGGCAACGCGAGAACGGCGACCTTGGGCGACGGTGTGACGGTGGGGGTGCGGGCGCCGCTCCGTGACACCGAGACGCCCGTGGTGCGCCCCTATTGGTTGGTCGAGGACATCGAGCGAGCGGTGGTGGACGCGGTGTCGGCCGGTGCGGAGGTCGCGCTGCCACCCATGGCCATTCCGGGCAAGGGGACGATCGCCATCACGCTGTTGGGTGGCAACGAGCACGGGCTGTGGCAGCTGTGATGTGGGGTCTGCGTTGTGGCTGAGGCGCCCCTGATCGGGTTCATCAGCCCGCCCGCCTGGTTCGATCCGGCGGTGGCGGAGTTTCCGAAGGTTGTGGCTGAGGCTGTGCGCACGCAACAGGCGCCACTGCTGTTGCCGGACTTCGACTACCGGCTTGACAGCATCGCCTCGGTACACGGCGAGCTTGCGCTGTGCGCGCAGAGCCTCAGGGCGATCGGTTGCGACGTAGTCGCTCAGGTGGGCAGCCCGTTTGCCTGGGCTGGAGTTGCAAACGAATCCGAAGCGCGAGCGCGCTGTGCTGCGCTCACCGACGCGGCCGGCTTGCCTGCAGTCATGACCAGCCTGGCCATTGTCGATGCCCTGCGGGCGCACGGGTCAAAGCGCGTCGCGGTCAACTGCAGCTACTACGAAGGCGACTGGCGCGACGGGTTTTCGGCCTTTCTCGCGTGTTGCGGCTTCGAGGTGGTGCATGCGTCCACGCTCGAGGACCAGGGGCTGGTGACGCCGCCGATGTCGATGGCCGAGACCGGCTGGTCGATGACAGCCGATCTGACGCGCAAGTCCACGCACGCTGTTGCAACTGCGGCACCAGAGTGCGACGCTATCGTCGTCACCGGCGCCGGCACGCGGACGCTGGCGCTGCTCACCGAGCTTGAAGCCGAGACGGGCCGCCCGGTCATCGCCGCGGACACGGCGTTGTACTGGGCCACCGCACGCGCGTTGGGACTCACGATGCGGCCCGCCATGGGGTCGTTGGCGACGCTGTGATTCACACCCGAGGAAACCCGATCCATGCCGAGTGACACACTGCCCCGCATCGCTGACGTAACCGTGCGCACGGTGCGCGTGCCGATGACCGAGCCGCACCAGACCGCCAGTGGGGTGATCACCGAGTCACCGCTCGTGCTGATCGACATCACAACCGACGCGGGCACGGTGGGCCACGGTCTGGTGTTCACCTACACGCCTGCGGCGCTCAAACCGACAGCGGATTTGATTGCCAACCTTGCGCCGCTTGTCACCGGCGAGTTGTTGGCTCCCACCGAGATAGAACAGGGACTCGCCAAACGCTTTCGTCTGTTGGGCACGCAAGGCCTGGTGGGCATGGCGCTGGCCGGAATCGACATGGCACTGTGGGATGCTCTCGCGAGGGAACAGGGGGTATCGTTGGTGCGGTTGCTCGGCGGTGTGATCAAACCCATTCCGGCCTACGGCGCCATCGGCTACGACGGCGAACTGGGGTCTGGCCGGGTGGCCGAGGCCCTGGCCAAACAGGGCTTCACCGGGGTCAAAGCCAAGATTGGCTACCCGACTGCCGCCGAGGACGTGGCGGTGGTGCGTGCGATCCGGGCCGCCGCCGGTGACGGCATGGCGATCATGGTCGACTACAACCAGAGCCTCTCGCCGAGCGAAGCCGCGGTGCGCGTGCGGGTGCTCGACGGGGAGGGCCTCACCTGGATCGAGGAGCCGACGCTCGCGCACGATTTCGCCGGTCAAGCGCGTGTCACGGCCGGGGCGAACACGCCGATCCAGAGCGGCGAGAACCTCTGGGGTACGCTTGACCTCCGTCACGCGATCGAGGCCAACGCGTCGGATTTCCTCATGCCCGATGTCATGAAGATCGGCGGCGTCACTGGCTGGCAACGGGCCGCGGCGATGGCGCACGCGCAAGGCATTCCCGTGTCCAACCACCTGTGGCCTGAGCTCAGTGCGCGCTTGCTGTGCTGCACGCCGACCGCCCACTGGCTCGAGTACGCCGACTGGTGGAATCCCATCCTGGCCGAGCCGCTGCAGCTGGAGAACGGGATGGCGCGTGTGGACGACAGTGCGGGCACGGGTGTGAGCTGGAATGAGCGCGCGGTGAGCGAATTCCGGGCCTAGGCAACTCGAGTCCAGCGCGGCAGCGGGTTGCCGGGGGCCACGTGGCTTGCCGCACTTGCGGCGGGGCTGCCTGTGGCGCATCGTGCCAGGCAGAAGCCGCAGTTCCGGCGGCAGACACACATGGGAACACGCATGTTCGACCACGTGAAATTCGGCGTTCGCGACTTCGCTGCGAGCCGGGCCTTCTACCTCAAGGCGCTCGAACCGCTCGGCGTCACCGGCGTCACGGAGTGGCCGCCGGACGGCGTCGAGATCTACCCGCCGGTCGGTGAGAGTTCGCTGTGCCTGTACCAGACCAACGAGACACCCGCGCACCTGCACATTGCCTTTGAAGCCAAGAGCCGCGACGAAGTTGACGCCTTTTACCGTGCAGCGTTGGCCGCCGGTGGTGAGGACAACGGCCCACCCGGCTTGCGGCCAGAGTACAGCGGACGCTACTACGCGGCCTTCGTACTCGACCCGGACGGGCACAACATCGAGGCGGTCTTCCACGAGCCGGAGGCATGAGCAGATCAGAGGGCGAGGACCCGATCGCCATTGCCACCAGAGTGTTCGACACGCTCCGCACAGAGTTTCCCGCGCTGGCAATGAAGAGTGGCACGCCCATACATTCCGTGGATTTTGCGTTTTCAATACCTCGGCAACCGGGCTTGGTATTTGATGTCGAAATGAACCTTCAGAATGGCGATGAGCTGCAGATGAACATCGATGCGTTTTGGGGATACTGGTTTCCGTGTACGGACCCGTTGGTCGAACGCCGTTTTCTGGATGCCGTGCGTGGGCTACTTACAGGTCGGTATCGCATTGCTGTGTATTCACGAAGGGGCCGGGCATACACCTGTTTGCTGCAAGCACCAAAGGGCGATGGCTGGGAGACGGCGTACGCGGCAAGGTCACTTCACTGGCCCTGCTGGAACCCGGACATCCGCTACGTTCAGAACGCTCGGGCGGAACAGGTTTGAGCCTCGACATTCGGACTGTAGATCCCGACAACACCGCCCTGGTGCACGGCGCGCTGGATTGCTTCGCCGTAGCGTTTGAAGACTCCGACACCTACAGCGCCAACCGACCTGACCGGGACTACCTCCGCGCCGTGCTCGCCGGTGAATCTTTCGTCTGCCTCGTGGCGTTGGTCGACGGTGTTGTCGTGGGTGCCCTCGCAGCCTACGTGTTGCCAAAGATCGAGCAGGCCCGCAGCGAGCTCTACATCTACGACCTGGCTGTCATCGAATCCGCGCGGCGCCAGGGCGTCGCGACCGGGTTGATCAACGCGCTGAAGCCTGTTGCCCGTGCACGTGGTGCGTGGGTGATCTACGTGCAGGCCGACGACGGTGACGAACCTGCTGTGGCGCTCTACTCGAAGCTGGGTACACGGGAAGACGTGTTGCACTTCGATATTCCGGTTACCTAGCGTCGCGCGCAGTCGACACCGCGCGCTACGCCAACGGCACATCCTGGCGCACGGCGAGAAAGGCCCAGATAGACCGCGTGAGTTGGTTGATGTGGTCGCGGCGGCGGTGCAGGCGGATTTCGAGCGGGATGCACCACTGCGGTTTGCCGAAGCTGATCAGCAGGCCCGCGTCGAGGTCGGGTTTGACCAGTGCCAGTGGCAGCCAGGCGATGCCGGCGCCATCGCGTGCGCGGATGCGGAGTGCGCCGGCCATCGAATTCTCGTAGACGGGTTTCAGCCGTTTGGCGAGGCCACTTTCGCGCAACTTGGCGTCGAGCATCTGCCCGATCGGCGAGTCGCCACCGAACTGCAGGAACGGGATGTCGCGCTTGCGGGCGACCAGGTCGAAGAGCGGCTTGCCGCCGGTGCCGGTCTTGCAGACCGGTACCAGTGTGTCGTGGCCGATGACGATCGATTCCGTCAACCCGTCGGCGCCGAGCAGGGCGCGGTTGCCGACGCGCGGTCGGGGTGCGTCGCTGCCGAGTGAGTAGGCGATGACGAAGTCAACGAGGTGCGATTCGAGGTCGCGCTCGCAGTTCGGCAGGTCGTCGGCGCGCAGCCGCGACATCACCGGGCCGTAGGCCTGTTCGAAGGCCTGCAGCCAGGCGGGGTAAAAGCGCCAGCCGATCGAGTGCTGTGCGCCAAAGGTGACGACGTATTTCTCTGGTTGGGCGCGCGACTCGAGGATCTGCGCGCGCTCGGTCTCGAGCCGCGAAAGCGCCTGCTGGCCAGCCTCGAGCATCTGCGTGCCGGCCACGGTCAGGCGGACCGGCTGGGTGCTGCGGTCGACGAGCGGGGCACCGACCCAGCCCTCGAGCGCCTGGATCCGCCGGCTCAGTGTCGGTTGGCTCACGTGGCCGAGCTCGGCAGCCCGTGAAAAGCTCCCGGACTGTGCGAGGTTGGCGAGGTCTCTGAACCACCCCATGTCCATCGTCAGATTGCATCATACGTAATTTGCATAATGCTATCCGAACATATCATTGGCCTCGGCTGCAAGGCTGACGGAGACTGAGTCCTATCAATGGGATGGCCATGGAGCCGCTATGAGTGCAGTGACCCTGGAATCGACCGCGTCGGATTCACTCGGACTCGACCGCTTTGCCCGGGTCGCCCTGTGCCACCAACCGACGCCGATCGAGCCCATGACGCGCCTCAGCGCGCACCTTGGCGGGCCGGCCCTCTACATCAAGCGCGACGACTGCACCGGCCTCGCTGGCGGCGGCAACAAGACGCGCAAGCTCGAATTCCTCGTCGGCGAGGCGCTGAAGGCCAACGCCGACACGCTCGTCACGCAGGGTGCCGTGCAGTCGAACCACGTGCGCCAGACCGCCGCCGCGGCCTGCCGCATGGGGCTGAAGTGCCACGTGGTGCTCGAACGCCGCGTGCCCGGGCGCGCAGCCGACTACGAAATCACCGGCAACGTGCTGCTCGACAACCTGTTCGGGGCCACCTCCGAGTACCGCCCAGCCGGGCTCGACATGAACGCCGAGGCCGAGGCGGTCTCCGAGGCGCTGCGCGCCGAGGGCCACAACCCGTACTTCATTCCGGGCGGCGGTTCTAACGCGGTCGGTGCGATGGGCTACGCTGCCTGCGCCGAGGAAATCGTCCGCCAGTGCGCGTCGCTCGGCGTCGCGTTCCAGTGGATCGTGATGGGCACCGGCAGCACTGGCACCCAGGCTGGGCTCGTCGCCGGTCTGCACGCGCTTGGCGTCGACCTGCCGGTCATGGGCGTCAGCGTGCGCCAACCGCAGGAGCGGCAGATTGCCGCGGTACACCGGCTCGCGGCCAGCGCCGCCGAGCACCTCGGTGCCGCCACGCTGCCTGTCAGCAAGGTGCTGGTCGACGACGGCTACGTCGGCGAAGGCTACGGCATCCCGGCCGACTCGACGCTCGAGGCGATCCGGCTGACCGCGCGCCAGGAGGGGGTACTGCTCGACCCGGTGTACTCGGGCAAGGGCATGGCGGGCTTGATCGGGCTCGTGCGCCAAGGCATGTTCAAACCCACGGACAACGTGTTGTTCCTGCACACGGGCGGCGCACAAGCGCTGTTTGCCTACCAGGACGACATTCTCAACTCGCTCAACTGATCGCGTGCGGGTCACGCGACGTCGATAAACCGAAGGAGACTGGAATGAAAGTTAATCTCAAAGCACTGTCGTTTGCCGTGATCGTGGGCCTCGCGGCCAACGGCGCGATGGCGAGCGAAACGGTTCGCATCGGCGTGCCGTCGTGGACCGGCGCGCAGGCGATCGCCAACCTGCTCAAGGTCGTGGTTGAAACCCGTATCGGCGGTACCGCCGAACTCGTGCCAGGCAACAACGCCACCATCTTCCAGGCGATGGACCAGGGCAAGGGCGACATCGACGTGCACCCCGACGTGTGGCTGCCGAACCAGGAGAGTTTCACCAAGAAGTACGTCGACGGTGCGGGCACCGTGACCCTCTCTAGCAACGCCTACGAGGGCAACCAGGGCTTCTGCGTGTCGAAGGATTTCGGTGAAGCTAACAACATCACCGACATCGCCGACCTCGGCCGGCCCGACGTCGCCATGAAAATGGACAGCGACGGCAACGGCAAGGGCGAGATGTGGATCGGTGCGCCGGGCTGGGCCTCGGCCAACGTCAACGAAGTGAAGGTGCGCGACTACGGCCTGCTCGACTTCGTCGAGCCTGTGCGTGCGGAAGAGAGCGTGAAAACTGCGCGCGTCAAGGACTCGATCGCCAAGGGCGAGGGCTACGCGTTCTACTGCTACAAGCCGCACGCCATCTGGTACATGTTCGACGTCGAGATGCTCTCCGAGCCGACCTACGACCCGGCCAACTACGTGATGGTGCAGCCGTCTGACTCGGCTGACTGGTACGAGGAGTCGAAAGTGGCCACCAAGGACGCGCTGAAGAACGTGCAGATCGCCTGGTCCAACTCGCTGGCGGACCGCTCGCCCGCGATCCTCGAGTTCTTCCAGGGCTTCGCACTGACTGCAGACGACGTCAGCAGCTTTGCCTTCGAGATCTCCGGCAACGGCCGCGACGCAGCCGACGTGGCCGCGGAGTGGGTCGAAGCCAACTCGGAGCGGGTTGACGGCTGGCTCGGACTCTAAGCCCGGTCTTTCCGCCACTGTGACACGACAACGGCACCGTACCCTGTGCGGTGCCGTTGTTGCATTAGGGTACAGCGATGAGTGCAATGGCTGAGAGTGCCGCGCCCGTCGACGACGCCGTCGTCGATATCGCGGGGGTGTGGAAAGTCTTCGGAGATAACGCAAGCGCGGCGCTGGACGCGATCCAGACGCGCGGCCTGTCGAAGGCCGAGGTGCTTGCGGAGTTCAATGCGGTGGTCGGGGTCGCCGATGTGTCGCTGCAGGTGCAACGCGGCGAGATCTTCTGCGTAATGGGGCTCTCTGGCAGCGGCAAGTCGACGCTGGTGCGCCACTTCAACCGCCTGCTCGAGCCAACTGCTGGCACCATCTCGATCGAGGGCACCGACGTCATGGCGCTCAAGGGCGAGGCGCTCAGGCAGTTTCGCAACCAGAAGATCGGCATGGTCTTCCAAAACTTCGCGTTGCTGCCGCACCGCTCGGTCCTCGACAACGTCGCCATGCCGCTCGAGATCCGCAACATCCCGAAAAACGAACGCCTGCGCAAGGCGAGCGAAATTTTGAAAGTGGTCGAGCTCGAGGCCTGGGGCAACAAGTTTGCGCACGAGCTCTCGGGCGGTATGCAGCAGCGGGTCGGCCTGGCGCGGGCGCTCGCGGCCGATCCGGACGTGCTGCTGATGGACGAGCCCTTCAGCGCACTCGACCCGCTGATCCGTCGGCAGCTGCAGGATGAGTTCATCCGCCTGTCGAAGATTCTCAAGAAGACCACCCTGTTCATCACCCACGACCTCGACGAGGCCGTGCGCGTCGGCCACCGTATCGCGATCATGCGCGACGGCCGTGTGGTGCAGATCGGCACCGCCGAAGACATCGTCATGCACCCGGCCGACGACTACGTCGCCGACTTTGTCGCCGGCATCTCGCGACTGAAGGTGGTGCGGGCGCACGCGGTGATGCAACCCGTGACCGACGGCGCGCTCGGTGAGAACGCGCACCGGGTCTCGGGCGACGCGTCGCTCAGCACCCTGATCAACCTCGCGATCGACGACGACGCGCCGATCGCCGTCGAGGAAGACGGCCGCATCGTCGGTCAGATCACCCGGCGCGACATCCTCAGAACCGTGATCGAAGGGACGGAAGTGTCATGAGCGAGGCCATGCTGGATACCGACAACACGCCTGCGTCCGAAAGCCAGGACCGCCTCGACCGACGCGCTCGTGTCGAGGAGTTCGTGCGCACCAACCCGACGTGGTACGCGGCGCAGTTCGAGAAGATCGGCGACAAGGCCGGTTTCACGCCGACCTTCAACTGGGTGGCCGGGCTGCTCGGGCCGATCTGGTTTGGCGCGCGCGGTCTCTGGAAGTGGGCGCTGCCCTTTCTGATCATTGAAACCATCGGTCTCGTGCAACTGGCGCGCGGCCTCTTCGGCGACCTCTCGGCCGACGCGCGGGCACGTATCGCCTCGATCGAGGGCACGCTGGACCTGCGTCGCCAGCAACTCGAAGCTGCGATCGAGTCGAACTCCGACAAGGTTGCGGTTTACCAGCGCGCGGTGGATTCGCTTGAAGGCGCCATCGGCGGCATCCGCGCCGAGGCCCAACAGCTGGACGAGCAGGGCGCCACCATTGCGCTTACCGGACTTGCGGTTCTGATCGCGATCAAGCTGGTGCAGGCGGTGGTCGCAAACACGGCGCTCGAGGCGCGCTTCTCGCAGTGGCTCTCGGACCCGAGCTTGCCATCGGGCTTCCCGGTGCAGCAGATCGCGGTGAGCGCGGTGTTCATGGCGCTGATCGTCGGGGCGGCGACGCTCAACTACAGCTACCCCGGGCAGTTCAACCTGCTCGCGGCGTTCCCGACGCACCCGGACATTCGACTCGGCAGCATCGACTGGGTGGAGCGCTTCTTTGCCGCGGCCGTGACCCACGGCGACGCGCTTTTCGATGTGATCACACGTGGCATCCGGCTGATCCTCGACGCGCTCGAATTGATCTTCGTGCAAACGCCGTGGATCGTGATCGCAAGCTTCATCGTGTTGTTGACCTGGCTCTCGGCCGGCGTGCGCACGGCGATTTTCACCGCGGCGTTTCTCGCGTACATGGGCCTGCTCGGCTTCTGGGTCAAGGCGATGACCACCCTGGCCTTGCTCGGCACGGCGGCGTGTCTCTCGATCGCGATCGGCATTCCGCTCGGCATGTTCTGCGCGCGGCGGCCTCGGCTCTACGCGGTCATTCAACCGATCATGGACTTCATGCAGACCATGCCGGCCTTCGTGTTCATGATCCCGGTGATCGCGTTTTTCGGCACCGGCAAGCCGGCGGCGGTGGTCACGACGATGATCTTCGGCGGCACCCCGGTCGTGCGCTTGACGGTGCTCGGCCTGCGCGGCGTGCCCGAGAGCGTGCGCGAAGCTGCGATCTCCTTCGGCGCGAGCAAGTGGTACCTGCTGACGCGCGTCGATCTGCCGCTCGCGGCGCCCTCGATCCGCGCGGGCATCAACCAGACGATCATGCTGTCCCTGGCCATGGTGGTGGTCGCCTCGCTCATCGGCGCGAAGGGACTCGGTGAGGACGTGCTCGAAGCGCTGCAGTACGCCAACGTCGGCCAGGGCATCCTCGCGGGCTTTGCAATCCTCTTCTGCGCGATGATTCTCGACCGCATCGTCCAGGGCGCGCGCAAGTGATCGGACCTGGTGCAGAGGCGACGGTCCTCGTACACGGCTACCTGGGCGGCAGTGCGCAGTGGCACCTGCAGCGCCCCGCGCTCGAGTCGCTCGGGCCGGTGGTCGCGGTCGATTTGCCGGGCTTCGGCGAGAACGCCGCGCTCGAGGCGCCTGACAGCATCGCGGGCTTCGCAACCTGGGTGCTCGAGCACCTGAGCGAGCGCGGTGTCGAGCGCTTCCACCTGCTCGGCCACTCGATGGGCGGCATGATCGTCCAGCAAATGACAGCCCAGGCACCGGCGCGGGTCGACAAGCTCGTGCTCTACGGCACCGGCTGCCACGGCAACATGCCGGGCCGCTTCGAAACCCTCGACGCCACCGCCGAGCGCGCCGCGCGCGACGGCGTCGAGGCCACCGCCAACCGCGTCTCGGCCACCTGGTTTCTGCACGGCGAGGCCGACCCGGAATACCCGGGCTGCGCCGCGATCGCCCGTCAGAGCACCGCGCAGAGTCAGCTCGCCGGACTCATGGCGATGAAGGGCTGGAGCGGCGCGGCGCACCTTGCCGACATCGGTTCGCGCACCCTGGTGCTCTGGGGCGAGGCGGACCGCGCCTACCCCTGGGCCCAAGTCGAGGAGCTGTGGCGCACCGTCCCGGACAGCCACCTCGCGGTGCTGCCGGGTTGCTCGCACGCGGTGCACCTCGAGCGTGCACCGCTTTTCAACACGATCCTCACCGAGTTTCTCGACGACAACGCCTGACAGCCCAACAGACTGCGGTGCTATCGCGCCAGGGCGTCGGCCAGCGCCACCACCTCGGGACGCCGTTGTGCCGCGGGCGGCAGCTCGAGCACCAGCGCCAGGCCACTCGGCACGGTGACGTCTGACACCCGCACCAGGCTGCCCGCGCGCAACTCGGCGTCGATCAGGCACGAATGCCCCATCAGCAGGCCGGCGCTCGCCTTGGCCTCTTCAACCGCGAGGCTGTAGAGCGAGTGGTGCGGTCCGGCAATCGGGTCGACGTCGCCGAGCTCGGCAGCGGCAAGCCAACGTGCCCAGTCGCCCTGCCAGCTGCGGTCGTGCAGTCGCGGCAGCGCGCCGAGCGGCTGGGCTGCGTCGATGCGGGCGGCCAACCGGGGCGAACACACCGGGGTCAGCGTGTCGTCTTCGAGCACGACCTGATCGGGCGTGTCCTCGGGCGCGCGCAGGAACAAGGACAGGTCGAACAGCTCGCGCGCGAGCCGGGGCGGGCGCTCGAGCGCGGTCACCGAGAGGTTGAGGTCCGGGACCTCGGCTCGGATGCGCTCGAGGCGGCGCGGCAACCAGAGTTGGGCGACCGCGGGCAGGGCGGCGATGTGGATCTCGGTGTTGGGGCGCGCGCTGCGCAACGCCTGGGTCGCACTCGCCAGCGCATCGAAAGCGGTGACGAAAGCCGGGATCAGCGCGCGTGCGGCTGGCGTGATCTCGATGCCCTTGGCGTGCCGGCGGAACAGGCTCACCCCGGCCCAGTGCTCGAGGGTCTTCACGTGCTGGGAAATGGCACCCGGCGTCACACTCAATTCGTCTGCGGCGGCGACGAAGCTGTTGTGCCGGGCGGCGGCCTCGAAGGCGCGCAACGCGTTGAGTGGCGGGCCCTTCGGGCGCGTGGGGGAGACCGGCATAGTCGGGGCTCAGTTTTTCTACCCCAAAAAATAGCAATTCTCGTTTGCGGTGTCGCGTGTCTGGCTTCAGCCTGTGCGCTGTCGAACCACATCGAGACGATCACCATGGCCTTGGCAACACGGAACTGGGTGCCCACACCGAGCGAGTCACTGGTCCAACGCATTGCGGCGACCACCTCGGCGAGCGATTCCGCGGCCTTGAACGCGCGTGTGGCGGCCCTCGCGGCGCAGAACCGGCAGATCCACGAGGCCGAGTGTTTCAACCTCAACCCGGCCACCAACGTGATGAACCCACGCGCCGAGGCGCTGCTCGCCTCGGGCATCGGTTCGCGGCCCTCTCTGGGTTACCCCGGCGACAAGTACGAAATGGGACTCGAGGCGATCGAGGAGATCGAGGTGATCGCGGCGAGCCTCGCTGCCGAGGTGTTCGACGCGCGCTTCGCCGAAATTCGCGTGCCCTCCGGGGCACTGGCGAACCTCTACGGCTTCATGGCGGTCTGTCGGGCGGGCGACACGGTCATTGTGCCGCCCGCGTCGATCGGTGGCCACGTCACCCACCACGGCCCGGGCTGTGCGGGCCTGTACGGCCTCCGGATCGTCGAGGCGCCGGTGTCGGCCGACGGCTACACCGTCGACCTCGACGGCTTGCGCGCGCTGGCAATGCAGGAGCGGCCGGCGCTGATCACGCTCGGCGGCAGCCTCAACCTCTACGAGCACCCGGTGGCCGAGGTGCGCGCGATTGCCGATTCGGTCGGGGCAAAGCTCCTGTTTGACGCCGCCCACCAGTGCGGCGTGATCGCCGGCAAGGTCTGGCGCGACCCGCTCGCCGACGGTGCGCACCTGATGACCATGAGCACCTACAAGAGCCTCGGTGGCCCGGCCGGCGGGTTGATCGTGACCAACGAGGCCGACATCGCCGAGGCCCTGGACCGCATCGCCTTCCCGGGGCTCACGGCCAACTTCGACGCAGCGAAATCGGCGGCGCTTGCGGTGACCTTGCTCGACTGGCGCGACTTCGGCCACGCCTATGCGAGCGAGATGATTGCGATGGCGTCGGCAATGGCGGTCGCACTCGACGCCGCGGGTGTGTCGGTGTTCGCCGGGCGCGACGGTTTCACGCGTTCGCACCAGTTCGCCGTGCGCGCGGCGCGTTACGGCGGCGGTCAAGCGGCCTCGAAGACGCTGCGCAAAGCGGGTTTTCTGGCCTGCGGGATCGGCCTGCCCGAGGCGCCGGTCGACGGCGACCTCAACGGCCTGCGCATCGGCACGCCAGAGCTCGTGCGTTGGGGCATGACGGCAGCGGAGGCACCGCGGCTCGCGTCGCTGATCAAAGCCGGTCTCGACGGTGAAGACACCGCGGCCGAGGTCAGCGCCTGGCGTCGCGACTTCACGACGCTGCACTTCGTCCACTGAGCGCGCGGCCGCATCCTTCGCGGATGCCCACTTCGCGAGGCAGCCGCTCCCACAGTCAGGGATGCCACAAACCCTGTGGGAGCGCGGTCGTTCCGTCAGGAACACCGGGCGAACGCGACAGCCCGAGAGCTGCTCCGATTCAGGTCCTTCGCGGATGTTCGCTACGCGAAGCAGCCGCTCCCACAGTCGAGGGCGCCACAAACCCTGTGGGAGCGCGGTCGTTCCGTCAGGAACACCGGGCGAATGCGGCGTCGTGATAGCAACCTCGATACCCCTCTTCGCGGTTGCCCGCTACGCGAAGCAGCCGGTCCCACAATCGAGGGCGCCACTGGCCTTGTGGGAGCGCGGTCGTTCCGTCAGGAACACCGGGCGAACGCGACAGCCCGAGAGCTGATCCGATTCAGGTCCTTCGCGGTTGTCCGCTACGCGAAGCAGCCGCTCGCACAGTCGAGAGCCCCACAGGCCCTGTGGGAGTTCGGTCGTTCCGTCAGGAACACCGGACGAATTTCGATGCTCAGGGTTCCGAGAGTGAAGAACCCATTCGCG
>JBCCUP010000083.1 GCA_039196715.1 Pseudomonadota bacterium | reverse complement strand
CGCGCGGTGTCGACAAGCGACGACCACGCTCCCACAGTGTTCACACCAAGCCGTGGGAGCTGCGTCCTCGTTTTAACGAGACGCGGCGAATGAAACACGGCGGCGCACTCGACCGTACCGACGCTCTCTTCGCCTGGTGTCGCTGCGCGACGACCACGCTCCCACAGCGTTCACACCAAGCCGTGGGAGCCGCGTCCTCGTTTTAACGAGACGCGGCGAAAGACGCTGCGCTGTGGTCAGGCGGTCTCGCTTTGGTGGTACTGCGCCTGCTCGAGCCAGCGCGGGTTGATGTCCACGCCCCAGCCCGGCGTGTCGGTTACGGTCACCTGCCCGTCCTGCACCCTGAACGGCGAGTTGACAAAGAGGTCCTGCTGCCATGGGTAGTACTCGGGGCCCTCGATCGAAAACTCGAGGTAGGGCCCGGCGCCGTCGATCGCACGCAGCAGGTGCATGGTGAACAGCGTCACCATCGAGAGGTTGGCGCAGTGCGGTGTCACCGGCAGGCCCGCGTGGTTTGCCATCGCGACCATACGCAGCGTGCGGCTGATGCCGCCGAGGTAGCACACGTCGGGCTGCACCACATCGACCGCGCGCATGTCGATCATGCGCCGCCAGGTCGGCAGGTCACAGTCCTGCTCACCGCCGGTCACGTCGAGCGACAGCGCGTCGGTGACCTGTTTGGTCTGCTCGAGCTCCCAGTAGGGGCACGGCTCCTCGAAATGCACGACGCCATGCTGCTCGAGCAGGTGCCCCACATCAATGGCCCGTGCAGGCGAAAAGCCGCTGTTGCCGTCGACCAGCAATGTTGCGTCGTCGCCGAGCGCAAGCCGCACCGCCGGCACCACCGCCTCGGTGCGACCGGGCCACTCGTCGACGTCGCGGCCACACTCGGCGCCGACCCGGAACTTGAACGCGTCGAAACCGTGCGCATCGCGCAGCGCTGCCAGCCGAGCACCCTCGGCTTCGCCGGTGATGTCGCGACGCATGCTCGACGCGTAACAGCGCAGCGGCCCGGGCGAACCGCCGAGCAAGGTCGCCACCGGAACGCCAGCCCGTTTGGCGTGCAGATCCCAGAGCGCGGTGTCGAGGCCCGCCAAGGCACGACGCAAGTACGACCCCGGGAACTTGTGTTCGCGTTCCGCGACGGTGTCGACGAGCGCATCAATGCCCGCGTCGGCTTGGCCAAGCACCCACGGCGCCACCTGCCGGTGCAGCACCTGCGCCGTGATATCGCTGTGGTAGGTCGAGACCTGGCCCCACCCGCTGGCGCCATCCGACGCCGTGACCCGCACAAAGCCGACGAATTCGGTGCACCAGCTTTCAATCCGCGAGATCGTGGTCACGCGTGGTCCTCCAGAATCAGTTGCCCTGCCAGCCGGCCCACCATCATGCATGGCGCGTTGGTGTTGGCTGAGGTGATGTTCGGAAAGCTCGACGCGTCGGCCACCCGCAGGCCACGCACGCCGTGCACCCGCAAGCGGGCGTCGAGCACCGAGTCGCGTGCATCCCGGCCCATGCGGCACGTGCAGCTCGGGTGAAAGTTCGTGCCGGCGCGCTCACGAAAGTCACGGATCAGTCCGTCGTCGTCGAGGATGTCCGGGTGCGGCGAGAAGGCGTTGCGGGTGATGCGCTTGAACGTGGGTGCCGCGGTCAGACCACGCAACAACGCACCGCCACGCCGGATGTCCTCGAGGTCCTTCTCGGTCGAGAGCGAGTTCGCCTGGATGCGCGGCGCCACGGCCGGGTCGCGGCTCCTGACTTCGACCGAGCCCCTGCTGGTTGGTCGGCAGGGGCAGAACGACAGAATGAAGCCGGGCTCCGGGTCGATGGTGGCGCGGAACTCACCTCCGCCGCCGCTGCTGTACGTTACCGGGTTGAGGTAGATCTGCATGTCTGGCACGTCGAGTTCGGGCCGCGAGCGCATGAAACCGCCGCACTGGTTGACCGGCAAACTGAGCGGCCCCCGGCGGCCGAGCAGGTAGCGTATGGCCGCTTTCGCCTGCCCGAGAATCGGGCTCAGCTCGGAGTTGAGCGTCGGCACGGTCGCGTTGTAGAAGTACGTCACCGCCAGGTGGTCTTGCATATGCTGCCCGACAGCCGGCAGATCAGCGTGTACCGGGATGCCGAGCGACTGCAGCAGCGTGCCGGGGCCAATCCCCGAACGCTGCAGCAACGCCGGCGAGTTCACCGCACCGGCGCTGAGGATGACCTCGCGCCTGGCCATCAGCGTGCGCCCATCAACCAGGGCGATACCCGCCACGCCGCCCTCGGCCCAGACCAGTGTCGACACCAGCGCGTCAGTGATCAAGCTGACGTTGGGTCGCGCGAGCGCGGGACGCAGGAAGGCATCGGCAGACGACCAGCGGCGCCCGTCGCGCGTGGTGCTGTGGAAGTAACAGAGCCCTTCCTCGCTGCCGCGCCGGTTGTAGTCGTCTGTCGTCGGCCAGCCGGCCTCGCGCGCCGCGTGGAGAAAAGCCGTGTTCACCGGGTGGCATTCCCGCCGCGTGTCCGTGACGTACAGCGGCCCCTCGCTGGACGTGTTCTCGCCGAGTCGACGCTTGTTCTCCATCGCCTCGTAGACCGGCTTGACATCCGACCACGCCCATCCTCTCGCACCGGCAGCAGCCCAGTCGTCAAAGTCGGCTGGCAGACCCCGGCAGTAGAGCATCGCGTTGATCGAACTCGAGCCTCCGACCACCTTGCCCCGCGGCCAGTAGGCCTCGCGGTCGGCGAGGCCGGGGTCCGGCTCGGTCCAGTACTTCCAGTTGACCGCTGCGTCGTTGAACGTGAACGCGTAGCCGATCGGCACGCGGATCGCCCACCTGCGGTCGTGGCCGCCGGCTTCGACCACCGCCACCGTGTGGCGCCCGTCCGCACTCAACGCCTCGGCCAACGCACACCCGGCGGAGCCGGCACCGACCACGATGAAGTCAACTGTGTTGTCGTCCACTGATCGAGCTCGTCAGGAAGCTGCACGGCGGACAAACACCGCCGTGTCGTGAAAGGCGGCGCCGCCGTTGGGTGGCGGCGAATCGGCGCCGACCAGTGCGTTCACGCCGAGGCCATCGCGGTAGGCCGAGTGCGGCCAGATGCTGTGCACGATCACCACGCCGCACTGAACGCCCTCGAAGGCGCTGACCGGCAGCGAGAGGCAGGCCCGCTCGTTGCCGATCTCGGCCCAGTCACCGTTCTGCAAGCCCAGCGCCACGATGTCGTCCGGGTGGATCAGAAGCAGCGGTTGCCCCTCGCGTCTGCGGTTCACCTCGCCCTCGGTGAAGCTCGTGTTCAGGAACCAGCGCGCCGGCGCCGTCACCAGACGAAACGGCAGCGCGTCGGTCGGCTGTTCAATCAACTCGACGTAGTCCGGCAGCGCCGGCAGCCGTCCCGCGGTGTCACCGAGGGCCCGCCAATCGGCGGAAAAATGAAACCGGCCGTCCGGGTGGTCGAATCCGTCGCGGAAATGCGCGGTGTGCTCGGGCAAGGCGCAGTCCAGCCGAACCCCGTCTTCAAAGGTGGTGTGTGGCGGATGCCCGGACGCGGCCAGCAGCGCGTCGATCTGCTCGATGTCCGACAGCCCGAAGTGCGGGTGCTCAACCCCGAGCCGCTGCGCCAGGGCGCGGATGACCGCCGTGTTCGACCACGCTTCGCCCGGTGGCTCCACCACTTTCAGGCCGAGCCCCATGTACGTGTGGCCACCGGCGAGGTAGAGGTCGTCGTGCTCGAGGAAGGTCGTCGCCGGCAGCACCACGTCGGCCATGGCCGCCGTGTCGGTCATGAACTGCTCGTGCACGCAGATGAAGAGGTCGTCTCGCAGGAAGCCGTTGCGCACGCGCACCGATTCGGGCGCCACGGTGACCGGGTTGGTGTTTTGAATCAGCAGTGCCGCCACCGGGGGCGTGCCTTGCATTTCCGCGCCGGAACCGTCGAGGATCGGCCCGATCCGCGATTGATCGAGCGTGCGGATGGCGGGCTCTGCGTGGTCCGCGCCGGTCACGAGCGCCTGGTTCATGTGGTACACGCCCGTGGCTTGCAGTGCGCCGCCACCACGCACCTGCCAAGCGCCGGTGACCGCCGGCAAGCACTGCGCGGCGTGCATTGACATGGCGCCGTTACGCGAGCGGGTGTGGCCGAAACCGAGCCTGAGGAAACTGCGTCGTGTTGCACCGTACAAGCGCGCAAAGGCCACGATCTCCTCGGCCGAGAGCCCGGTGATCGCTGCCGCCCAGGCCGGATCGCGCGCGCGCAGGTGCGCGTAGAACGCGTCGTCGGCGTCGGTCTGGCTGTCGAGAAACGCCTGGTCGGCCAGGCCCTCTTCGATCAGTACGTGCATCACCGCGCAGGCGAGTGCGGCGTCGGTGCCCGGTCGCAGCATCAGGTGCTGATCGGCTTTTTCGGCGGTGGCGTTGCGGTAGGGATCGATCACCACGAGCTTCGCGCCGTTGCGCCGCGCCTCGGCGACGAAATGCATGACGTTGACCTGGGTGTGGACCGCGTTGCAGCCCCAGATCACGATGAGCTCGGCGTCGAGCATCTCGCGCGGGTCGACACCGCGCCGGCTGCCGAGCCCCGCAACCACCCCCGGCACCGCGAGCGCCGTGCAGATGGTCTCTTTCTGCCCCGAGTAGCGCGCAGCGTGACGCAGCTTGTTGATCGCCTGCCGTTGCACGAGCCCCATGGTACCGGCGTACTGGTAAGGCCAGACTGCCTCGCTGCCATGGCGTTCGACCGCCTGCTGCATGCCGTTGACCACGCGGTCGAGCGCGTCGTCCCATTCGATCTCCACGAAGGCTTCGCGACCGATGCCTTTGGCCCCGGTGCGCAACAGCGGCCGCACGAGGCGATCGGGGTGGTGGTTACGCTCGCGGTAGCGGCTGACCTTGGCGCAGATCACCCCGCGGGTGTAGTCGTGATCGGGGTCGCCCTTGACCTTGCCGACCGTGCCGTCGGGCAAGCGTTCGACCAGCAAGCCACAGACACTGGGGCAGTCATGGGGGCACGTGCTGCGAACGGTCTCGACCATGGGAGTGCTTCCGTCAATCAGCCGGCGATTCTGACCGCAGGTTGCACGCGATTCAATCTCCGACCTGCGTGTTGATGCGCCAGGCCAGCGCCGTGGCGAGCGCGAGGAAACTGAACGCGAGCAAGGCCGGCAGGCCGTTGGCGCCGAAGGATGCCATCGACCAGCCGCCGACCATCGCACCCACCAATGCACCGCCGCCCCACACCACGCCGAAGGCCGAGGTGCCGGCGATCAGCTGCTCGCCGTCGAAGCGGTCGCCAAGCGCCTTGAGGGCCACCGTGTAGATACCAAAGCCGGTTGCACCGCCGAGTACCACGACCGGCCACTGCCAGACCGTGCCCACCACGGCAGGCAAGGCGACGAAACCGAGCCCGCACACAAGCGCACAGGCGCACATCACCCGACGGGCATCGACGCGGTCGGCGATCATGCCGATCGGGTATTGCAACACGGCGTTGCCGGCCACGAAGACGCTCAGGAGCGCTGTGGCGGCCGGCAGATCGAGGCCCTTGGCGAGGCCGTACACCGGCAACAGCGCCATGAGCGACGCGTCCATGATGGCAAAGACGGCGACCGTCCCGAGCAGCACCGGCGCGAGTGGCGCGAACTGCAACACCCCGATGCGGGATTCGGGCTCGGGCGCGGCCTCGCTGCCCGTCTCCCGGACACGCCACAGTGGCACCGTGCCGACCAGCAGCACCGCGGTGCCAGCGATGAACGGCGCCCAACCGTCCACGCCGAGCAGCCCGACCATCAACGGCCCGGCCGCGAAGCTCGCCGACAACAGACTTGCGTAGATCGCGACAACGCGGCCGCGGCGGCGGGCCCCGGAGAAGCGCACGATCCACACCTCGCTCAACACGTACAGGGTGGCAGACGCCATGCCCTGCACACCGCGTAACACGAACCAGATCGCGAGCGAATCGGTGATCCGATAGAGTGGAAAGCAGAGCGCACTGACCAACGCCGCGACGATCAGGCAGCGGCGTGCACCGAACCGCTTGACCAGCAGCGGAATGCACGGCGAGAACGCCAGGATGCCGAGGGGCACCATCGCGGCGTTCAAACCGATCAGGTCGGCGCTGTGGCCACGCTGTTCGAGCACCAGTGACAGCAGCGGGTAGCTGATGCCGAAGGCCAGTCCGAAGACGGTGATCGCGGCGCAGGCCGCAACCAGGTTGCCGAGCTGGACGTCGTCGTCCGGCCGCGCCGCGCTACTGGTGTGCGACAACCGCAGCGTGCTCGATGACAACCCGCTCGCGCGGCACGTCGCGGCCAAAGGGGCCGGCCGGCCCGGTGGCGACCCCGGCGATCGCGTCGACCACGTCGTTGCCGTCAACGACCGCGCCGAACACCGCATAGCCCCAGCCGCGCGCGGTCTTGGCGGTGTGGTCGAGGAAGGCGTTGTCCGCGACGTTGATGAAGAACTGGGCGGTCGCGGAGTGCGGGTCGTTGGTGCGCGCCATGGCGATGGTGTAACGCGCGTTCTTCAGGCCGTTGTCGGCCTCGTTCTCGATCGGCTCGCGCGTGGGCAAGCGGTTGAACTCGGTGTCGAAGCCCCCGCCCTGGATCATGAAGCCCGCGATCACACGGTGGAACTGGGCGCCGTCGTAGTGCCCGGCGTTGACGTACTCGATGAAATTGGCTGCCGTGCGGGGTGCACTTGCCTCGTCGATCGCGAGGGTGATCGCACCGCGGTTGGTCTCGAGCACCACGCGCGTTTCGGCGGCGAGGGCGGAGCAGAACAGCGACGCAAGGCAGAGCAACAGGACACGCATGGCAAGGGGCCTCCAGAGACAGACCACACACTATAGCTGTCCGGCCCCCTGCTGACAGCGGCTGCATCCAGCCGCACCACAGCCGCCGACTGGCGCGCCTTTTTTGGTCAGACGAAACAGAACCGCAACGTCACCCCACACCCCTAAACCGGAACAATATCGCCTTTTTATCCGCTTACTTGTACTGGAATGCCGAACCCAGTTACTCTGTGAAACGATTCCGGAACACCACGGAACGGCCACACCGACGAGGGCTACGCACCCTGTGTCGACACACTCAATTGGAGGTTTTCCATGCGTCCAGCGTTTCAACTTGCAAGCGTGCTGTTTGCCGCGTCGGCGTTTTTCGTCGCCCCGTCAGCGCACGCCGAAGACTGCGGCGAGATCCACCTCGGGTCGGCCATCTCGCTGACCGGCAAATACGCGACCAACGGCATCCACGCGAAGAACGGCTACGAATTCGCGATCGAGAAGATCAAGGAGGCCGGCGGCATCAAGATGGGTGACGCGTGTTACAACTTCAAAGTCACCTACTACGACGACGAGTCCAAGGGCGACCGCGGTGCGACCCTGGCCGAGCGCCTGATCAACCAGGACAAGGTCCAGTACATGCTCGGACCCTACTCCTCGGGCCTGACCAAGGCGATCGCACCGGTGACCGAAAAGTACCAGATCCCGATGGTCGAAGCCGAGGGCGCCTCGCGCTCGCTGTTCAACAAAGGCTACAAATACCTGTTCGCCGTCCTCTCCACCTCGGAGCAGTACCTCGCGTCCGCGATCACGCTGGCCGCTGAAAAAGCGCAGGAAAACGGCAAGGACCCGAGCAGCGTCAAGGTGGCAGTGGCAGTCGAAAACGACCCCTTCTCGCTCGACATCCGCGCCGGCATCCTCGATGACGCAGCCCGGTACGACATGAAGGTCGTGATCGACGAGAAGCTCCCGCGCGACCTCTCTGACATGTCGGCCATCCTGACCAAGGTCAAACTGATCAAGCCGGACGTGCTGGTCGTCAGTGGCCACTCCAAGGGGGCTGCGACCGCGGTGCGCCAGATCGACGAGATGCAGGTCAAGGTGCCGATGATCGCACTCACGCACTGTGAGGCGGCCGACGTCACCGGCAAGTTCGGCGACGCCGCCAACGACCTGCTCTGCGCCACCCAGTGGGCCGAAACGCTGACCTACGAGGACGAGATCTTCGGCTCAGCGGCGAACTACGAGCAGGAGTTCAAGGCGGCGTACACCGAGTACGAAACCAAGTCGGTGCCGTACCAGACCGCTCAGGCCTCGGCGGCCGTGTACGTCTTTGCCGACGCCTTCGAACGCGCCGGTACGATGGACAAGGAAGCCATCCGCGACGCAATTGCCGCAACCGACCTCTCGACCTTCTACGGTCAGATCAAGTTCTCCGAGTTCGGCAACAACATCGCCAAGCCCATGGTGCTGCGCCAGATCCAGGACGGCAAATACAACGTGGTCGCCCCGTCCGCGTTCGCATCGCACCCGCTCAACTGGCCGCGCAACTAAGCGGCCCCGCACCCCTCCGGGCCCCGCCCGGAGGGCTTTGTCCCTCCTCACCGAGCGCCTGACATGGATCAAATCCTGGTCAACCTCCAACTGTTGGCCCAGTTCCCCGTGGTCAACATCAAGATCATCCTCGACGGCATCATGATCGGCGCGCTCTTCGCGCTGGCCGCCTACGGGCTGGCCCTCGTCTGGGGCGTAATGAACGTCAAGAACCTCGCCCAGGGGGATTTCGTGATCGCCGGCGGCTACGTCGCCTGGTACCTGGCGGGGCTCGGCCTGCACCCGCTGCTCGGTGTGCCGGTGGCCTTCGTGCTGCTGTGGGTGATCGGCTGGGTCTGCTACAAACTGGTGATCTCGCGGGTCATCGAACGCGACCTGTTCACGTCCCTGCTCGCGACGTTCGGCCTCGCCATCATGCTCGCGCAGATCATGAATCTGCTGTTCGGCTCCGACACCCAGAGCGTCGACCTGGACATGGACACGCTCTACTTCTTCGACGGCTTCGTCGACATCCCGATCGCCAAGCTGATCGGCGTGCTGATGGCCGCCGCGCTGGCCACCGGCGTCATCCTCTTCATGAAGAACAGCCGCATGGGCCAGGCGATTCGTGCCACCGCGCAGGACGCCCGCGCCGCCCGCGTGCTCGGCATCGACACCGAGAAGGTCTACGCCTTCACGTTCTCACTCAATGCGGCCATCTGCGGCGCCGCCGGCGCCATCATCGTCATGGTCTGGGTCATTCAGCCCTTCTACGGCATCACCCACTCGGTGCGCGCCTTTGTCATCGTGACCGCCGCCGGGCTTGGCAATCTGCCCGGTGTGATCGCCGCCGGCCTCGGCATCGGCGCCCTCGAGCAGTACGGCGCGATGATCTTCGGCATCGGCTACCAGCAGGCCATCGCCGTGATGCTGCTGCTGTTGGTGCTGGTCTTCAGACTCGTGCAACAACGGCGTAAACGGCAGGTACTGCAGTGATGAACAAGACCCTTCTCCACGCTGTGCTGCTGGCGCTGATCGTCGTCGCCCCGTTTGCCTTTCCGGACTTCCGCACCCAGCTCGCGACCCTGTGGCTGATGATCATCGTCGCGCTGACCTGGGACATGACCGGCGGCCAGATGGGCTACAACTCGCTCGGCAACATCTTCTTTTACGGCACGGGCATGTACGTTGCGGCGGTGGTCTGCATCGCCATGGCGCACAACGTCGCCGAATACACCGACGCCTCGGGCGGCGGCATCTTCAAATTCACCGACGCACAGTACTTCGGCGGGCTGATCATCGGCGTGATCGCCGCCGGGCTGTTCTGCTCGATTACCGCGTTCATCATCGGCTACGTCACATTCGGCCTGCGTGGCCCCTACTTCGCCATCGGCACGCTCGGTGTTGCGATTGCCGCGGGTGAGCTTGTCTCCAACTGGGACTGGGTCGGTGGCGGCCAGGGCATTGCACTGCCGGTGTACCCCTACGACCTCGACCAGGGCAAGCTGTTCTTCTACGCCCTGTTCGCGATCACCGGCATCGGGCTTTTCGCCTTCCTGAGCTGGTTCTACCAGACCCGCTTCGGCGCTGCGATCAACGCGATCCGCGACGACGAGGAAAAAGCCGAGGCGATGGGCATCCACACCCTGCGCTACAAGCTCACGACCTGGTCGATCGCGGCCTTCTTCGTCGGCGTGGCCGGTGGCATCTCGGCCTTCCAGCTCATCCACTTCGAGCCGCTGGAGACCGCCTACCAGACGATCAACCTCGGCATTTTCATGGTCGTGTGCGTGCTGCTCGGCGGCAAGGGCACGCTCTGGGGTCCGGTGATCGGCGCGATCATGTTTCACGTCTTCAAGGAAGTCACCTGGAACTACTTCCTCGGATGGCAGTGGGTCGCACTCGGCGCGCTGATCGTGGTGACAGTGGTGTATTTCCAGGACGGTGTCATGGGCTACCTGCAGTACCGCTACCCGGCCTGGTTCGGCATCACGGTCGAACAGGACAAGCCCGCGGAGTCGTCCAAATGAGCGCCATCATCGAGGTGAGCGGCGTCAGCAAGTCCTTCGGTGGCGTGGTCGCCAACAAGGACGTCTCGGTCGCCGTCGAGCGCGGCGGCATCACCGGCCTGATCGGCCCGAACGGCTCGGGCAAGACCACGCTGTTCAATTCGATCGTCGGCTACCACCCGATCGACGGTGGCAGCATCACCTTCGAAGGGCAGGAGATCTCGCAGCTCAACGTGCAGGAGATCGCCCGCCTCGGGCTGCTGCGCACCTTCCAGCAAACCCGCATTTACGGCGCGATGGACTGCGTGCAGAACATGCTGATTTCGGTGCCCCACCGCAAGATGGCCTTTGCCGAAGCCTTCCAGAAGCACTCCGCCGCCGAGCACAAACGCGCCGAGGAGTTGCTTGCCTTCGTCGGCCTCTACGAGAAGCGCAAGCTGCGCGCCGGCTCGCTCTCCTTCGGCCAGCAGAAGCTGCTCGAATTCGCGATGGCCCTGATGAACGAACCCGCCTGCCTGTTGCTCGACGAACCCACCGCCGGGATCAACCCCACGCTGATCAACGGCCTGATCGACCGCCTGGTGCGCGCGAACAAGGAGTTCGGCATCACGCTGTTCATCATCGAGCACAACATGCGCGTGATCATGAACATGGCGGACACGGTCTACTGTCTGGCCCACGGCGAACTGCTCGCCTCCGGCACGCCCAACGACGTGCAGAACGACCCGCGCGTGATCGACGCCTACCTCGGAGCGCACTGATGACCGAATCCGACAGCAACAAGATCAGCGGCTACGGCGCCGGCGGCGTCGACACGGTCTTCTCGGTCGACGAAGTCGCGCGCAAGGCGGCGGAGATTGCCGAGACCATCGACGTTGCCGAGCTCGACGCACTGGCCAACAACGCGCCCTTCCTGCACATCAGCGACCTGCACGCGGGCTACGGCCAGATGGAAATCCTGCACGGCATCGACCTGCGCGTCGGGCGCGCGCAATCGCTCTGCCTGATTGGCCCGAACGGCGCCGGCAAGTCCACCGTGCTGCACGCCATCTTCGGCTTCAACAACGTCTTCTCGGGCAACATCAAGCTCGGCGATGCAGGCAGCGAGATGGACGTGACCCGCCTGAGCCCGAACCAGAAACTGGCGAAGGCCGGCATCGCCTACATCCTGCAGGACAAGTCCATCTTCCCCGGCATGACAGTCGAGGAAAACCTCTGGATGGGCGGTTTCCTGAAAGACCAGCCTGCCCAGGCGAAACAGGCGGCCGAAACGGTGTTCGACCGCTACCCGCGCCTCGCCGCGCGCCGCAAGCACCTGGCGAAAGTGCTCTCGGGGGGTGAGCGGCGTTTGCTCGAGATCTCGCGTGCGCTGGTCATGAACCCGTCCGTGTTGCTGGTCGACGAGCCCTCGATCGGGCTCGAGCCGCGTTTCATCGACATGGTGTTCGAGATCCTCGACGACCTGCAGAACAAGGAAGGCAAGACCATCGTCATGGTCGAACAGAACGCCAAGAAAGGGCTGGAGTTCGCCGACATCGGCTACGTCATGGTGTCGGGCCAAATCGCCATCGCCGGCAAGGGCACCGACCTCCTCGCCAACCCCAAGGTCGGCGAACTCTTTCTCGGCGGCTGACCACACCGCCTCAGAACGGCACCGCAGCCTCCAGCACCAACGGCGCCGAGTCGTGCAATCTCGGCACTGTCAGTCGCCGCGCGTGCAGGCACAGGCGCTCGGCCGGGTGGCCGTAGAGCGCGTCGCCGACGATCGGCGCGCCAAGCCCCTGCCGGTGCGCCGCGTGTACCCGCAACTGGTGGGTGCGCCCTGTCTCGGGGTGAAAGGCGACGCGGGTGGTGCCGCCTGACACCGACAGCCGTTCCCAGCGCGTCACCGCCGCCTTGCCGCTCTCGATGCAGACGCATTGACGGGGCCGGTTGAGCGGGTCGAGCGCGAGCGGCAGCGTCACCTCACCGCCCGGCGCTGCGAGTTCGCCGTCGAGCACCGCCTCGTAACACTTGACCACACGACGCTCGGCAAACTGGCGCTGCAGAAAGCGGAGCGCGCCCGGCGTCTTGGCCAGGACCAGCAGGCCACTTGTCGCCTGATCGAGGCGGTGCGCCGCCCTGACCCGCGGCCCGATGGTCTGCTGCAGCGTGCTCTGCACATCGGCGGCTGTCGTCAAGCCCGGCACCGACAACATGCCCGCGGGTTTGTCGACCACAATCACGTGATCGTCTTCAAACACGGCGCGAATATCGACGCAGCCCCCGCCTTCGTCGGCCGCGGCCTCCATCGCACGGAACACCGTCTCTCCCAGCATCGCACGCACCAACGGGCGGCATCGGCCACGGCTGGCCGGGTAGCAGCGGCCATGGTGGCGCAGGCCGTCGGCCGAGGGTGCGTCACACCAGATTTCGGTGCTCGCGAGCGGCTGCCAGCCACGCTGCAGGGCATGCGCGAACAGCCGCGCTGTCAGGGCACGGTCGAGGTCGCTCGGCTCACCGCGCGGAAACACGGCCGAGCGCGCCACCGTGCTGCCGTCGAGGCACGGCAGCGTGGCCGGCAAGCTCAGGGGCGGGAGTCCAAGCGCCTGCGTCGCCGCGGGCGGCCCCGCACGCAGCACGCGTGGGCCATCGGCACTCTGCGCCAGCAGCACACCGTAGAGCCCCACCCAATCGCCGGGGCCGAGCCGGTCAACCTCGGCGAGCAAGGCCTCGGCCTCGGCGCGCGCCATCGGGTGCGGCGTGCGCGCCCAGGGCGACACACACGCCAGCGGTGATGCAGTATCAGGGTCGCACAGCGGCCGGTCCTTCACCGCGCGGATCTCCGCTGCACCCACGCCGGGACCGCGCGTGTCATGTGTTCAACCGTCGAGCGGTGTCTGTTGGTGCGCACAGAGTTGCCAGCCATTGTCGGTGCGGCGGTAGGCCGAGACACAGTTGGCCACGCGGGTGCTGCCATCGTGGCCAGTGCCCTCACCGCGGTACACCAGGACCGCGTGCTCGCCGAGTGCGAGCGTGTGTTGCTCGCCCATGGCGACGTCGCTGCACGGGCCGATCTCACCCATCTGATCGACGAACGCATTGCCTTTGAATATGCCCATCGGCGGCGGAAAGGCGTACACCGCGTCGTCGGCCAGCACCGTCTTGTAAAACGAGCGCCCTTCGAGCCACATCCGGCGTTCCAGCGCCCACACCTCGTCAAACTCGGCCATCGTCGTGTCTCCGTTCCGGGAGCCGACACTATAGCGCCACGCGGGCCCGCTGCGACGGTGTCGGGACCGAGCTCGCATGGCCGCGGCAGCGGGCAAAAAAAACCCCGCGGCACGCGCGGGGTTTTGGCAAGCCAGTGGATCTGCAGGTCAGAACTGGTCCTCTTCGGTTGAGCCGGTCAACGCGGTCACCGAGGACGCGCCGCCCTGGATCACCGTGGTGACGTCGTCGAAGTAGCCGGCACCGACTTCCTGCTGGTGAGCAACAAAGCTGTAGCCGCGCTCGGCTGCCGCAAACTCCGGTTCCTGGACCTTCTCGACGTAGTGCTTCATGCCTTCGCCGCGGGCGTAGTGGTATGCCAAGTCGAACATGTTGTACCACATGTTGTGGATACCGGCGAGCGTGATGAACTGGTACTTGTAACCCATGTCGGCAATCGCCTGCTGGAAGCGGGCGATGGTCGCGTCGTCGAGGTTCTTCTTCCAGTTGAAGCTCGGTGAACAGTTGTAGGCGAGCAGCTGATCCGGGTATTTCGCGTGAATCGCGTCGGCGAATTTCTGTGCTTCGTCGAGGTCCGGGGTTGCAGTTTCACACCAGAGCAGATCGGAGTACGGTGCGTAGGCCAGGCCGCGTGCGATCGCCTGGTCGATGCCGCAGTTGGTGCGGTAGAAGCCTTCGGCGGTGCGCTCACCGGTGCAGAACGGCTTGTCGTAGTCGTCCGCGTCGGAGGTGAGGAGGTCGGCCGCGTTCGCGTCGGTGCGTGCGAGCACAATGGTGGGCACGCCCATGACGTCAGCTGCGAGGCGCGCCGAGACGAGCTTCTGCACCGCTTCCATGGTCGGCACCAGCACCTTGCCACCCATGTGGCCGCACTTCTTCACCGCGGCGAGCTGGTCTTCGAAGTGGACGCCGGCTGCGCCGTTCGCGATCATGTTCTTCATGAGTTCGAAGGCGTTCAGCACGCCACCGAAACCCGCTTCGGCGTCGGCCACGATCGGCAGAAAGTAGTCGGTGCCGTTCTCGTCGTCCGGGCTCACGCCACGTGACCACTGGATTTCGTCCGCGCGCTTGAAGGTGTTGTTGATGCGGCGCACGATGGTCGGCACCGAGTCGTAGGCGTACAGGGACTGGTCGGGGTACATCTGCTCGGAGCTGTTCGCGTCCGCAGCCACCTGCCATCCGGACAGGTAAATCGCCTCGATGCCGGCCTTGGCCTGCTGCATCGCCTGGCCGCCGGTGAGTGCGCCCATGCAGTTGACGTAGCCCTTCCGTGCGTCGCCGTTCACCAGGTTCCACAGCTTCTCCGCACCGCGGCGAGCGAGGGTGTGCTCGGGCTGGATCGAACCGCGCAGGCGCACGACGTCTTCGGCGGTGTACGGGCGGGTCACACCTTTCCAGCGGGGGTTTTCAGCCCAGTCTTTCTCGAGGGCATCGATCTGAGCTTGGCGACTCTGAGTCATCTTTCGGGTCCAGAAGTGAGGGGGTGTCAAAAAGGGCTGCAAGAAAAGGCGCACTTTGCTGCTGGCCGTGCCATGGCAGTGCATTAATTTTCATTGCAAACGAAACTATTTCAGGCGCGCATAGTAATGGCGGTGAAACACCGAAACAAGACTATGGCCGTGATGCAGAGTATTAATTTTCGATATACTCGACTGGTTCACATCCTCCCCCACCAACCACTGTCCCGACAGGCATGAAAAAGAACGCCAACCGGCTTCGGCAGCTGCGCGCGTTTTGCCACGCAGCCCAGAGCAACAGTATTTCCAAGGCCGCCGAGAAGCTCGACATCAGCCAACCGTCGGTGTCGCTGCAAATCCAGGCGCTCGAGAAGGAACTCGATGCGCTGCTGTTCGAACGCCGGGGCCCGCGCATCTCGCTGACACCGGCCGGCGATGCGCTGTTGCAGCTCGCACAGCCGCTGGTTGACGGCATGGACAAGCTGCCTGAGGCCTTTCGGGCGAGCGTCGGCCATGTCGACTCGGGCTACCTCGACATTGCCGCGGGCGAGTCCACCCTGCTCTACATCCTGCCCGAGATCACCAAGCGGTTTTGCGAGCGCTTCCCGCACGTCACGGTGCGGCTGCACAACGTGACCGGCCACGACGGCATGACGAAGCTGCGCGCGGACGAGGTGGATTTTGCCGTCGGCTCCATGCTGGACGTGCCGGAAGACCTGACCTACCACCCGATCCACGACTACACGCCCACGCTCATCACGGCACCGGAGCACCCGCTGGCCAAGCGCAGCGACATCGCACTCGCGGACATCAGCCCCTACGGCCTGATCCTGCCGCCGCGCCACCTCGCCACCTGGCGGGTGGTGGAGTTGGTGTTCCAGCAGCACAAGGTGCCCTACCAGGTGCAGATGGAGGCCGGTGGCTGGGAGGTGATCAAACGTTACGTCGCGCAGAACCTCGGCATCAGCATCGTCACCAGCATCTGCCTGCAGGGCGATGACAACCTCTTCACCTACCCCCTTGAAACCTACTTTCCGATCCGCACCTACGGGGTGATCGTGCGCCGCGGCAAGTTCCTGACACCGCAGGCGCGCGAGTTTCTGAACACCATGCAGGCGGGGCTCGCCGACCAGCGGGAACCCGCGCCGCACCACTCGCTTCACCCGGCACGCCGGGGCGACCTACAGGTTTCTCCCTTTGTCGACGCCAGCTGAATCCGCGACCCACCACCCCGTCTGGACGCCGCGCATGACCGTGTCGGCGGTGATCGAAGACGCCGGTCGCTACCTCATTGTCGACGAGGTGGTCGACGGGGTGCGCGTGATCAACCAGCCCGCCGGCCACCTCGAGGCCGGCGAGAGCCTGCTCGAGGCCGTGGTGCGCGAGGTCCGCGAGGAAACACAGCGGGCGTTCGCGCCCTCGGCCATCACCGGCGTCTACCGCTGGACCGCCGCGGGCGGCACCACCTTCCTGCGGGTGAATTTCATCGGCACCGTCGGGGCCGTGGACCCCGCCCTCGTGCGTGACCCCGACATCGACGACACCCGCTGGCTCGACAGGGACGAAATTGCCGCGTCGGCGCTGCGCAGCCCGCTGGTGCTGGCCTGCATCCGCGACGCCGAGGCCGGCCACCACTACCCGCTGGAGCTCTTGCGTGAGCTCGCTTAAACAGGCACTCGCGCTGGTCGGGCCGACGTTGCCGGCACCGGGCAGCGCGGTGGTGGTCGGCATCTCGGGCGGTGTGGATTCGGCGGTCACGGCACTGCTGCTGGTCGAAGCCGGCCTCGATGTGCGCGCGGTGTTCATGCAGAACTGGGAAGACGACGACGCGGAGTGCACTGCACGCCAGGACTACCGTGACGCGGCCGCCGTCTGCGCGCAGCTCGGCGTCGAGATCGAGGCGCTCAATTTCGCCGACGAGTACTGGGACCGGGTGTTCAGCCACTTCCTCGCCGAGTACGGCGCCGGCCGCACGCCGAACCCCGACGTGCTCTGCAACCGCGAAATCAAATTCAAGGCCTTCCTCGACCACGCCCTGGCGCGCGGCGCCGACGCGATTGCCACCGGCCACTACGCACGACACGCGACACGGGACGGCGCGCCGGCCCTGCTGCGCGGCGTCGACAGCAACAAGGACCAGACTTACTTCCTGCACGCACTGACCGAGCCGCAACTCGCGCCTGCGCTGTTTCCGCTCGGTTCGCTGCAGAAGGACACGGTGCGCGAGATCGCACGCGAGGCCAAGCTGCACGTGCACAACAAGAAGGACAGTACGGGCATTTGTTTCATCGGGGAGCGCCACTTCAACGCGTTCCTCTCGACCTACCTGCCTGCCCAGCCTGGCGATATCGTGACCGAGTCCGGCGAGGTCATCGGCCGGCACACCGGCCTGATGTATTACACGCTCGGTCAACGCAAGGGCATCGGTGTCGGCGGCCGCGCCGACGCGAGCGGGGGCGCCTGGTTCGTGGCCGAGAAACAGCTCGGGCCCAACCGCTTGCTCGTCGTGCAGGGCGCTGACCACCCGCGCCTGATGCGCCAGCACATGCGCGTGGAGCAACTCAGCTGGTGCCGAGTGCAACCGACGTCGGCAAGCCTACGATGTACAGCTAAAATCCGGTATCGGCAGGCGAACCTGCCGTGCACGCTCACCGTGCACGGCGACAACACCGGCGAACTGCACTTCGATGTGCCCGTGCGCGCCGCGACACCCGGTCAATCTGCCGTGTTCTACCTCGATGACGAGTGCCTTGGCGGCGGCGTCATCGCCGATTTTCACACCGACCGTGGCGATTCGTGAAAAAGACGCTTGAAAACCAGGTTCTGGCGCTCGCGGCCGTGGTCAACTGCGCCGAGTTGGTCGCCGACATCGCGACCGAGGGCAGTTGCGACCGCGTACAGCGCGCCGTCATGCTCGAGAGCATCTTCTCGATCGAATCGGATTCGCTCGACACGGTCTACGGCAGCCGCGACAACCTGTTGCCCGGGCTGCAGCGTATCGTCGATCAATTTAAGCCAAACCGCGACGTGCGGGTGCACGCCGCGCAATACCAGGTATCGCTGATTCAGCTGCAGTACCAACTGATGAAACGCGCCGAGGCGCGCTCGGCGCTGCGGCGTGGCATCGAACAACTGGCCGAGTTCCGCGAGATGCGCGGCGGCGAGCTGGACGACACCGTCGTCAACCGCCTGTCAACGCTCTACCAGGACACCCTCAGTACCCTCAAACCGCGCATCATCATCCGCGGCCACGCCGCGCACCTCGCCGCCCAGGACAAGGCCGACACCGTGCGCGCGCTGCTCATGGCCGGCGTGCGCGCAGCGGTGCTGTGGCGCCAGGCCGGCGGTTCACGCTGGTCGCTGCTGCTCGGGCGCCGTGCCAGCATCCAGACTGCCCAGCATCTGATCGACACCCTCTCGTCCGAGCCACGCCAGTTGCATTGAGCGGCCCTCGTATCGCACAGTAGGGTCAGTCCTGCACATCACTCGCCGGTCAATGCGGTGACACGTGCGCCACCTGCTTCCGATCCTTCGCCGCGTCTTGCCTCGCAAGGACGCGGCTCCCACAGTGTCATAGGGCGACGGGACGTCTTGTGGGAGTTTCGACCTTGCTGCGCTGTTGAGGCGCAGTAAGCCGGGGGGCCGCCTGCGGACGAATGCGGTGTGTGCGCGAGCCACGGGGCTTCGCCGCGTCTCGCTCCGCGAGGACGCCGCTCCCACGGCACTTTGGACGCACTCAGATACCTGTGGGAGTTCCGGCCGTGCTGTGCCGTTCAGGCGCAGCACGCCGGACGAATGTAGTGTATCCGCAAGCCACGGGGCCCCGACAATTCGCCGCGTCTGGCTTTGCCAGGACGCGACTCCCACGGCGTACCCCAAACCCCGTGGGAGTTTCGACCTTGCTGCGCTGTTGAGGCGCAGTAAGCCGGGGGGCCGCCTGCGGACGAATGCGATGTATCCGCAAGCCACGGGGCTTCGCCGCGTCTCGCTCCGCGAGGACGCCGCTCCCACGGCACTTTGGACGCACTCAGAT
>JBCCUP010000082.1 GCA_039196715.1 Pseudomonadota bacterium | reverse complement strand
GGTCTGGCGGCTCTCGCCGGTGCCCTGACTGTAGAAGCTCCAGTCGAAGTATCGCTCGACGCCGGCCCACTTGGGGTCACTCGCGGCGAAGCGGGTTTGCACCCAGTGAAACGCCAGGGACGTTTTCCCGGCGCCGCCCCAGGCCACGAGGGTGTAGACGTTCAGTGCGTCATTGGCCCACGCGGCGTCGAGCGCAGCCAACTCGGTCTCGCGGCCGAAGAGCACGCGCGGGGCGTGTTTTTCCAATTGGGTGCCGGCGATCTTGCGGGTGAGCTTTGGCACCTTCGGGAGAATGTCATGCAGATCGCCAATAAGCTGGCCGAGCAGGTCGGCGTCGTTAGCGATGGGTGTGGCGTGGCGCCGCGCCAGTTTCAGGCGGTCGAGGTGCAGTTGTTGGGCAGCGGCCTTGTCGGTTGCGTAGACCAGCAAGGTAATACCGTGGTGCAGGGCGATGAGGGCTTCCCACTGGGTGTAGCTGATGCTCGAGAGGTCGCCGAGTGCGGCCCGCAGCTCGGGCCAGTTGGCGAGGAAGTCGGGCTCGGCTTGCAGGTATTCGGTGACCGCAGCGGGGTGGGCGATGGCGCCGGGTCGCTCGCCGAGCAGGTGAATGACAACGGCCAACGGCCGGATTTCGTCAGCCAGCTTGCTTAAGGTGTCCGCGGCGGTTTGCGGCAAGTCTTCCTGAATCCGCACCGTGTGGCGAGCGCGGGCCAGGTAGCCGCGCAGCTGGCTGCGCAGGCCGGGGAAGGGCCCTTGCGTGTTCTCAAACTCGTCAGACGCGCACGAAATGAAAATGCCTTTTGATGCGGGCAGTTCGTCCATGTTGTTCTTTTCGTTCTGATTTCGTATCAGATGGCTATGTCACCACTGTATTATTTGATCGATAGGGACACAGAGTCATCTAGCTACACAGTACTGGATTTTCAGGCCGGTTGCTGGTCGCCCAGCGATTTGGGGTGATCTGTTTGGGCTAGTGGTAGATTGGCGTTTGCCGGCTGTCGGCACTGGCCGCACAAATTCTGAACGTGGACCAACGCGAGCATGAGGCGATTTTCGTGATGGTTCGCCCCATGTGCTCTTGGCGGGATTGTAAATTTCTGGTTTGACTGACCTAGCGGCAAAAAACGGTAGCACCCAGTGTTGGGTTTGGCCGTAGTGCGCAGGAGCGTTTCTAAAAGGTGTAAAACGTTGTTGATTTTCTCACGCAGGCGACCGCTCAGCCCAGCCAGCAAAAATTTTCTCCAGAATCACGACGACGTAATACAAAAATATTCCCAGCACCGCCAACGCTATCAACACCGCAAACATTAAGGGGTAATCCGAGTTCGTCTGTCCAGTTTCAAACAGCGCGCCCAGCCCCTTCCCATGCGGGCTCACAATCTCCATTAAGTTTGTTCCGATAAACGCTAGCGTCACGGCGACCTTCAGTGCCCCGAAAAACTCCGGCAGCGTCTTCGGCAACGCAATCTTCCAGAAGATCGAGGTCTGCGAGGCACCAAGTGAACGCAGGATATCGCGGTATTCAGGCTCAAGCGTCGACAGCCCTATCGACACTGAAACCGCAATCGGAAAAAAACTGATCATGAATGCGATCAGCACGGTGTTGAAGTCGTGCTCGCCGACGAACATGAGGGCGACGATGGGGACAACGGTGGCTTTCGGGATGGCGTTGAAGCCGACCAGGAGCGGGTAGAGGGCGTCGCGCATGGTGCGGCTGAAGCCCATGATCATGCCGAAGGCGGTGCCGACCGCGATGGCGAGCAGCAGGCCGACGACGGTGCGCCAGAGGGTTTGCCAGCCCATGGTCAAGAAGAGTTCCCAGTACCGCGTGTACGCGGGCCAAAGATCGCTTGGGGAGGCCATTTTGTAGTTGGGCCAGCCGTTGGCCCAGACGAGGAGTTCCCAGAGTATGAGGAATACGATCATCGCGATGACGGGGACGACGACTTTGCGGAGGGTCGTGTTCATGCGTTGGCCTCCGCGGGGGCGCGCCCTTGGGCGATTTCGATCTGGTGCCGCAGGGTGTTGAGGCGCTCGGCAGCGATGGGGGTGTAGAGGTCGTCGAGCGTGGGCTTGGCGTCTCGGGTGACGTCCATGACGTATTGGGTGCGCGCGGGGCGGCCGGACAACACCACCACCTGGTCACCGAGGAAGATGGCTTCTCGGAGGTCATGGGTGATGAGGATGCCGGTGAAGGGCTCCTTTTCTTTCACGTCGTGCATGGTGCGCCAGAGGTCTTCGCGGGTGAAGGCGTCGAGCGCGCCGAAAGGTTCGTCGAGGATCAAGACATCTGGCTGGTGCACGAGGGCGCGGCAGAGCGAGGCGCGTTGGCGCATGCCGCCCGAGAGTTCGGACGGGCGTTTGTCTTCGAAGCCCTCAAGGCCCACCAGCGCCAGCAGCGAGCGTGCGCGGTCTTCGGCGGCTTTGCCCTTGAGGCCGCCCGGCACGATCTCTAGCGGCAGCATCACGTTCTTGAGGATGGTGCGCCACTCGAGCAGCACGGGGTTTTGGAACGCCATGCCCACGGTTGAGCGCGGGCCGGTGACGCGTTCGCCGTGCAGCCAGACTTCGCCTTCGTCGGGTTTCATGAGGCCGGCGATGAGGCGGGTCAGTGTCGACTTGCCGCAGCCCGATGGCCCGACCACCGCGCAGAAGCCGCCTTCTTGCACCGAGACGTCCAGGCCGTCGAGCACGGGGAGCGGGCCGGTGTCGGTGGTGAAGGTGTGGCGGACGCCTTTGATATCAATGAGGGCGGTCATGTGAATCCTGTGAACAGGCAACTGAGAAGCTACTGCGCAGCCCAACTACTGCGTCGCTGCGCTGCTCGGACCTCGCCTATCTGTCTGATATGTCTCGGCCTCTGCGCTGCTCGCTCCTTGTATTTGGGCTTGCTCGCTACGCTTCTCAGCCGCCTGTGGACCGGCCGGGGACAGGCCCCGGCCTGCATTGAGGTCCTTACTTCAGCGGAAAACCGCCTTCTGGAAGGTATTCACTGGTGAAGTAGAGGCTGGCGTCCGGCGTGTTCTGGAACTCGTAGACAGTGCCGATCTGGGTGATGGCGTTGGCCATGCGGTCGGCGTCGATGCCGCCCATGCCGTTGGCCATCGTGTAGTCGGTGACGACGTTGGCGTCGATCGCGAGTTGCAGGCGGCGCTGCTCCAGCGCGCCGTCGGCGGCCGGGTTGCGGTCAAGCAGGGCCGGGATCACGCTGGCCGGGTCAGCGATGGCGTCTTTCCAGCCCATGGCCACTGCCCCGAGGAAGCCCTTGACCACGTCGGCGTTCTCGGCGGCGAAGTCGGTGTTGACGATGATCGCGTTGCCGTAGAGGTCGACGCCGTAGTCCGCCATCAGGATGGTGGAGATGTCGTCTTCCGGCACGCCGAGGCGCACGAGGTTCAGGTACGAGCTGAACGAGAAGCCGGTGATCGAGGAGACGTTGCCCTCGGCCAGCATCGGCTCACGCGTCGGGAAGCCGACCGGCTCGACGGTGATATCACTCATGTTGATGCCGTTTTCGGCCGCGAAGATCGGGAACTGCGCCCAGGCGCCGTCGGGCGGCGGTGCGCCGAGCACCTTGCCGGCGAGGTCGCCGGGGCCTTCCACGCCGAGGGATTTGCGGCCGACGACTGCGAACGGCGGCTTGTCGTAGACCATCATCGCCGCAATGACCGGGGCGCCCGGGTTCTGGTCGAGGAATTTCACCAGGCTGTTGATGTCGGCGAAGCCGATCGGGAAGGCGCCGGTGGCGACTTTCGGGATGGCGTCGAGCGAGCCCTTGCCGGCCGCGATGTCCACTTCCAGGCCCGCGGCCTCGAAGTGGCCGTTGTCGATGGCGGCGAAGTAGGGCGCCGACGGGCCCTCGAATTTCCAGTCCAGCGCGAAGGGGACTTTGGTGCCGTGGCCGCCGGCCAGGGCGGCGGTTGCGGCCACGGCCATGACGGCCGCCGCAAGCGTGCGCTTGATCATGAGACTCTCCAAGTGGTTGGTGATCGCAGGGTACCACCTCTGGCCGTGCAAGCAGCAGCGCCGGCGGCACCGCGATGGGGTGTGGGCGGCGTCGCGTGGTGGGGTGCGCACCACCGGGGCGCAAGCGGGTGCGGTTCGTCCGAATCCGTGCGCCAGGCTGGTGCAGTGCGGCGTCCGGGGCAGGGGTTGTATCAGATCTGAAGCCCTGCGTTCTCGGTGCCCGCATGCGGTGTAGGTGCGGGACCGCAAACGGTGCGCCCGGCGGACACAGACACCGGCCCGCAGGGACCTGGATGGGTTTCGGCCCAGGGAAATCGCCCGACTGTTCTCGCGGAACGCCGCCTGGTTGCTGCCGTCAGAGTCTCTGCGCAGCGGCTATACACTTGCATGCAGTGTGATTTTGCCACCGGCACGCCGTCACACATCGCAGACCCGGGGCCGTGGCCCCGCCCGGCAGAGGTGTAGGCTTGGGATATGGACATTCTCTTTTTTTTGGTGCAAATCGTCGGCGCCACCTTGCTGTTGCTCTACGCGGTGCGCATGGTACGCACGGGCATCGAGCGCGCCTTCGGGTCGTCCTTCAAGCGGGTGGTGACACGCGCCAACGGCGCGGTGCGCTCGGCGGCCACGGGCCTCGGGCTCGCGGTGGTGCTGCAGAGCTCGGCGGCGGTGGTGCTCCTGGCGGCGGGCTTTGCCGGCAGCGGGCTTCTGTCGTTTTCGTCGGGCATCGCGACCGCGCTCGGCGCCGACCTCGGGTCGGCCTTGCTGATTCAGTTGCTGTCGTTCGAGACGCGCTGGCTCGCGCCCACGTTGCTCGCGCTCGGCGCGGGGCTTTTTCTGAATTCGAGCCGCCGCGGCCCGAAACAGACCGGGCGCATCCTGCTCGGCATCGCGTTCATCCTGGTGTCCCTGCGCTTCCTGCGCGAGGCGATGGTGCCGATTCAGCAGTCGAGCTTCCTACCGTCGGTGGCGGCCTACCTCGACAACGACCACCTGACGGCCTTTGTCATCGGTGCGGGCCTGGCTTTTGTCATGCACTCGAGTGTGGCCGTGGTGCTGATGTGCGTGACGCTGGTCGCGATCGACGCCATCCCCCTGCCGGCCGGTGTGGCGCTCGTGCTTGGTGCCAACCTTGGCTCGGCGCTGATCCCGGTCTGGCTCAGCCGCTCTCTCGACCCGAGTGCGCGGCGCATCCCGCTGGCCAACCTGCTGCTGCGCGGTGTCGGCGCGGTGGTGGCGCTGTGGGCCGTGAACGGCTTTGCGCTGATCGCCCCGATTGCCCACGTCGGCGCGGCGCAGGCGCTGATCGTCGTGCACGTGGCGTTCAACAGCGCGCTGCTGGTGTGGTTGCCGTTCGGCCGGCTGTTGGAAAGACCCTTTGTCTGGCTGTTTCCCGAGGAGGTTGACGAGCCGATCGAGGCGGTCAGCGCGCACCGCTCGGTGCTGACCTCCAGTGCGCTCGACACGCCGAACCTCGCCAACTCCAGCCTGAAGCGCGAGATCCTGCGCATGCTGCACCTGGTCGAGGACATGGTGAAGCCGGTCATGGACCTCTACGAGTCGGGCAACAAGCAGCAGGCGCGCCTGCTCATGCTGCAGGACAAGCACGTCAACCTTGCGCTCGACGGCATACGCCAGTTCATGGCGCAACTGCCGCAGGAGTCGATGAACGACGAGGAGCGGCAGCTGGCGCACGCCCTCGTCGAGTACGCGATCTGCGTCGAGTCGGCCGGGGACACGGTGGTCAAACGCCTGATCCCGCGCGCACTGCAGAAGGCCGAGGAGGGCGTCGACTTCTCGATTGAAGGGCACCGCGAGCTGCTCGCCATGCACGAGAAGGTGGTGGCCAACGTCGCGCTCGCAGCCAACGTGCTGATTTCCTCGGACCTCGAGAGCGCGCGGCTGCTGCTCGAGGAGAAGGTCGAAATGACGCAGATGGAGCGCGCCAGCCGCAAGCGGCACCTGCGCCGGCTCGGCGCTGGCGGCGCGACGAGTTTCGGCTCGAGCAACATCCACCTCGAGACGCTCGCGGCCTACAAGGAAATGAACAGCCAGATCGCCTCGGTGGCCTACCCGATCCTGCACCGCGGCGGCCAGTTGCTCGAGACCCGTCTGATCGAGCGGCCCGAGCGCTCGCACTCCGGGCGCGGCAAGGGCGGCTAGGCGGCTGTGTGCGTGTGCGGCTCGGTCGGCTTCGCGACGCTCGGCTTCGGCTGCGCCGTGCTAGAAGCCGCCCGGTGACAGGCCACTCGGCACAGTCGCGGGTTCGCTCCGGTCGAAGCCCGGGTCGTTCAGCGCGCGCAGGAAGTCGGCGATGATCGCGCCGCGGCCGTCTTCCATCTCCGGCACCTGGAGCAGCTCCGGGTCGAGTGCGCTCGAGGGCACGTTCGGGTTATCGGAGCTGCGGCGCTCGTCGTAGAAGTCCACCGCTTGCCCCAGGGTTGCAAACTGCCCGGCGTGGAAGAACGGTCCGGTGAAGTCGAGCTGGCGCAGGCTCGGGGTGCGGAAGGCGAAGTTGCCGTCGCCGTCGTCGGGTTGGGCGAGACCCTGGCCCTCGCGCACGCCCAGCACCCGCAGTTGGTGGTCGGAGAAGAGTGGCCCGCTGTGGCAGTCGGCGCAGCCCGAGGCCGCGAACTCGACCATGCCCGAGAGCTGGTTCGGCGTCATGGCGTTGGGTTCGCCGCGCATCCAGCGGTCAAAGGGCGCGTTGTTGGCGACCAGCGTGCGCTGGAAGGCGGCGAGCGCGCGGCCCACCTGTTCGAGCGTGATCGGCGCGCTGCCGAAGGCCGTGTTGAAGGCGGTGCTGTAGGCCGCAATGCCGTTCAGGCGGTTGACCACTTCGGCTTCCATCTGGGCCACGGTAAAGTTGTCGCCGCGCATCTCCTCGCGCGAGCGGATCGGCTCGAGCGCCTGCGCCTCGAGCGTGGTCACGCGGTTGTCCCAGAACATCGGCGCGGTGGTGGGGTCGACGTTGCCCAGCACGTCGATGCCCTGCCAGGCGGTGTTCAACACCGATTGCGCGTTGCGCGGCACGCGCCGGGTGTGGCCCACCACGCGGTTCGCGCCGCGGCCGCTGCCGCCCACACCGATCGAGCGGAACTGCCCGTCGGTGTAGCCGTGCTCGGGCAGGTGGCAGGTGGCGCAGGCGACGTCCCGGTTGCCCGAGAGGATCGGGTCCCAGAAGAGGTCGCGGCCGAGCGCGGCCTCGAGCGGGTTCACCACCGGGCCGTTCTCGGGCAGCGACGTGAACGTCCGGCCCTGCACGTCGAGCGTCCGCACGTCGCCGACGGCAACGACGTCGTCCTGCGTGAAGTTCACGGCCGCCGGGTCGAAATCGTCGCAGCCCACCAGCACCGCCGTGGCGAGGCTCGCGACGACCAGCGCGGCGGGGCCGAGCAGGGGTGGGAAGGCATCAGGCGGGGTGTCGGGGTGGTCCATGGGCATCACGCGGGGCGGCAAACGGAACCGGACTGTGGGTCCGCGCTTGGCGTATCACCATCGGGCGGATCGCGCATGCAGTCGTGAAATCACGGGACGGATGCCTGATCGGGGCCGTCGAGCAGGTGCGCGATAGCCTAATACATTGAATTCATTGCGGTTCTCGGTGGGATGTGTGCTGCTTTCGCGGTGGTGACACGGCTGCGGTGTTGGCGTGACGCCGGCACATCGCCCCGGTGCGGCGGTGTTTGGGATGGGATGCGGACAGGCGCACCGGCTTTCAGCGCACATTCAGCGGGGCTTCAGCAAGACGCCAGACCGGCCTCGTAGGGTCTTCGCCCCAACCCCACGCCGAGGCCGCCACCGCCATGACCCACCCTGTTGCGACCCGGGCCCGGCGGCCCCCCGCCGCGTGCGCCGTGGCTTCGCCGCCGGACGCCGGCGCCACGCCGACGGCGCCGGGCGGCCGCCCGTTGGTGTCGATCGTCGTCCCGGTGCACAACGAGGCGCCCGGGCTCGGCGCGCTGTTGCACCGCCTGGGCGAGGTGACGGCAACGGTCGACTGCGCGTTCGAGTTCGTGTTCGTCGACGACGGCAGCACCGACGGCACGCGCCGGGTGCTCGAAGGCCACCGGGCCCGTGACGACCGGATTGGTGTGGTCGGGCTGAGCCGGCGCTTTGGCAAGGAGCACGCAGTGGCGGCTGGTCTGCAGCACGCCGCGGGTGACGCGGTGGTGCTGATCGACGCCGATTTGCAGGACCCGCCCGAGTGCCTGCCGGCGATGATCGCGGCGTGGCAGGACGGGTACGACGTGGTGGCCATGCGGCGGGCGGACCGGCGCGTCGACGGCTGGTTCAAGCGCGCCTCGGCGCACGCCTTCTACCGCTTGATGAACTGGGTGTCGGACATCGAGATGCCGACCGACGTCGGGGACTTTCGGCTGATGTCGCGGCGCGTGGTCGAGGTGGTCAATCGGTTGCCCGAAACACACCGCTGCACCAAGGGGCTCTTCGCCTGGGTGGGGTTTCGCACCCGCATCCTCGACTACACGCGGGCGAAGCGGGCCGCCGGCGACACCAAGTGGCCGTTCCTGAAGTTGGTGGGCCTGGCGGTGGACAACGTCACGGCGTTCAGCATCGCGCCGCTTCGGCTCTCGACGGTGCTCGGTTTTCTGGTCGCGACATTCGCCTTGGTATACGGGCTCACCACGGCGGTCTCGACGGTGGTGTTCGGCAACCCGGTTGCTGGCTTCTCCACCACCGTTGCACTCATGACGCTGATCGGCGGCATCCAGCTGATCGCGATCGGTGTGCTCGGCGAGTACGTCGGGCGCACCTTCATCGAGGTGAAGAAACGGCCGCTCTACGTGGTCGAGAGTGTGCAGCCGGCAACGCGTCGGACGACCGCGGCAGCGCGCCGCGACGGGTGGTTGGGCCCTGGCGCGTGACGCGATGGCCGTTCGGGTGGCTTGGCGCCGCGGTGTGCGCGGTGCTGGCCGTGCGCCTGGCGACGCTGGGCCTGTACCCGCTGATGGACACGACCGAGGCGCGCTACGGTGAGATCGCCCGCGTCATGGTCACAAGCGGCAACTGGGTCACGCCGCAGCTCGTGCCGGGCGAGCCCTTCTGGGCCAAGCCGCCGCTCTCGATCTGGCAAAGCGCCGGGGCGATCGCATTGCTTGGCGACGCGGCATTTGCCGCGCGGTTACCGGCGCTCCTCAACACGGCGCTGACGTTGGCGCTGCTCGCGGTGTTCGCGGCGCGTGTGGTGTCACGGCCCGTCGCTGGGCGCGCCGCGCTGATTGCGGTGTCGACGCTCGGCGGTTTCGTGGCGGCGGGCACGGTGATGACGGACCCGGCCCTGCTCGCGTCGCTGACCCTGACGCTGACGAGCTTCTGGTTTGCGCTGCACCAGCGGGGTGTCGTGTGGCGGCTGGTGTTCTTTGCCTCGCTCGGCCTCGGGTTGCTCGCCAAGGGGCCGGTGGCCACGGTGCTCGCGGCCGGGCCGATCGGCCTTTGGACGGTCTTGCAGTGGCGGTGGCGGGAGGTGCTGGCGCTCTGCCTCTGGCCACCCGGGCTCGCGCTCGCGGCGGCGGTGGCGGCGCCGTGGTACCTCGTGGCCGAGATCCGGACGCCGGGCTTTCTTCGGTACTTCCTGGTTGGCGAGCACCTGCAGCGCTACCTGCAGTCCGGCTGGTCGGGCGACCGCTACGGCACCGCGCACGACGAGCCTCTCGGCACCATCTGGGTGTACGCCCTGTTGGCGTGCCTGCCCTGGTCGCTGGTGGCCCTCGGTGTGGGTGCGCGCGCTGTCGCGGTGGCCGGGCCTGCGGTGCGCCGCGCCCTCGGCCGCGCGCTCAACCAGTACCTCCTGTGCTGGGCGCTGTGGCCGCTTGTCTTCTTTACTTTCGCGGGCAACATCCTCGCGACCTACGTGTTGCCGGGCGTGCCTGCCTTTGCACTGCTCCTCGCGATGGCAGTATCGACTTGGCGCGCTCGCACCGTGGTGGCGGTGGCGGCGGTGGTGCCGCTTGGCCTGGTGCTGGCGCTGACGTTCGGTCTGCGTGCACACACGCAGACCGAATCGCAAGCCCGACTACTGCACGCCGTGCAGCGTGCGCACCCCGGTGTGCCGGTGTTGTACCTCAGGCACGCGCCACACTCGGCCCGCTTCTACTCACGCGGCACTGCGCGCTTTCTGCTCGACAGTGCGGCGGTGCACAACGCCGTGCGCGACGGCGAACCTGCGGTGTTGGTCGTGCGCCACGGTGACGGGGTGGACCTGCCCCTCGACACACTGGCGGTGGTGCACGCAGATGAGGAGTACACGGCCTTCCTGCTGCCGCCGCGCTGAGGTGAGCGCGGGCGCTCTCAGGCCAGGTGGTAGCCGAAGCCGCGGCGCGTGGTGATCAGCTCGTCGCCGAGCGCGGTGCGCAGCTTCCGCCGCAGCGCGCTGATGTGCGCCTCTACGGCGTTGAGGCTCACATTCTTGTCCGATTCGTAGACGCGGTCGATCAGCTGGCGTTGCGAGAAGGTCTGCTGCCGGTGGGTGGCGAAGTGAACCAGCAGCTTGTACTCGGTCGGCGTCAGCGCGAGCGCCTCGGCCGCGGTGCTGGCCGTGCGGTTCAGCAGGTCGATGTCGAGCGTGACCGCGCCGGTGTTGATGCGGACGGTGTGGGCGTTCGGGGGCTCGGGTCGGGGTCGGGCGAGCAAGCGCGACACCAGCGTGTCCTGTGACACCGGGTGCAGCAGGACACCGTCGGCGCCGGCTTCGGTGGCGGCGTCGGTGTCGTCGACCGACGCGGCGAGCATCAACACGAACAGGCGGTCACCCTCGGCCCGCAACCGCTGGACCACGCGGTAGCCGTCGGTGGCGGGCAGGCGGGTGCTGATCAGCGCGGCGTCGTAGTGGCCGGCGCGCAGACTGGCCTCGGCGTCGCGGTCGGTGAAGGCCGCGTCCACCGTCAGCCCGGCGCAGGCCAGACCGGCGCGCAGGGTCGACTGGACCCGGTGTGAGGGATCGGCGAGCAACACTTTCATGGCGACCCTGCACATCATCGGTTTGGACGCACCGAGTATTGCCGAACCCCCGGCCGCCGCCATGGGGCGGACCGCGCACGCGCGGCGGCCTCGCACGCGACGCATGTCTCACACGCGGTGTCGGGCATGTGCCCGATGGCCTTCTGCGGGGTGCCTGTCCGCGCTCAGTCGGTCAGCACCCGCAGCAGCGCGTCGGCCTCGGGGCGCGGCGGTTGGTGGCGGTAGCGCAGGCCGTACACCGTACGCGCGAAGTCGGCGCCCTCGACCGACAAGGTGTGCAGGCCCGGTTCGTCGGGGATGGCGGTGGCGGGCAGGATCGCCGCGCCCGCGCCCGAGCGCACCAGGGCCAGCAGCCAGGCCACCTGGTTGGAGCGGAAAGCGGCGTAGAGCGTCTGACCGGCCGCTTCGCAGGTGCTGTGCAGCACGTCGCGCATTTCGCAGTTGGGCCGGTCGATCATGTCGGTGTTGGCGAGTGTCTCGAGCGACACGCTGTCGTCGCCGGCCAGTGTGTGCTCGGTGGAGACCACCACGCGGTAGGGCTCGGTGTAGAGCGTGTCCACTCGGTAGAGGTCCTCGCTCGGCTCGGCGGTGCTGATACCGATGTCGAACTGGCCCGCACGCAGGCCCTCGAGCAACTCGCGGTCGGGCGCGACGATGAACTCGATGTCGACCTCGGGGTGGCTGGCGCGGTGGGTGCGCGTTGCCTCGACCACCCGCGCCTGGCCGATGGTCGGGCCCATGCCGACGCTGATCGGCACGCGTTTGAGCCGCACGTGGCGGATGGCGTCGGCCTTGGCCTCGGCGCTCTCGCTGAGAATTTTTTGCAAGCGTGGCTTGATCAGGGTACCGAGTGGCGTGAGGCGGCAGCCGGCGCGGTCGCGCAGGAACAGCGCGCCGTTCAGCTCGGCCTCGAGCTTTTTGATCGACGCGGTCAGCGAGGGCTGCGACACGTTCGAGGCGCGCGCCGCGTGGGTGAAGTTGCGGTGCTCGCAGACCGCGAGGAAATAGCGGATCTGGTTCATCTCCATCGGTCGCTCCCAGGTGCGTGAGCGGGCCAGCAGGCCCAAGCTCTAACCATAGTCAATGACTATTGAAATATAGCACAACAGTATTGGATAGCCGAACGCGGTTCGGCCACTATGCTGCCCACGGTTCGCGCAACGGAGCGCAACCACAGAGACCCAAATCACCGCTCTCTGAGAGGGCACAGGAGACCGACATGAAAAACACGATCCTCAACAAAATCAGCATCATGAGCCTGTCTGCCATGGCCTTGGCAGCGTGCGCAACATCACCGGAGACCATTGAAATGAACCAGACTGCAAGCTACATCAACATGACCGCCGCCGCCGGCCAAACCGAGTCCTTCGCCGAGTTCCTAGCCAATGCAGCGCCTATCGTCAACGCGACCGAGCCCGGTACGGAGCTCTGGTTCGCGCTGCAGGCGCCGGGTGGCCAGCTCGCGATCTTCGACATCTTCACCGACGCCGACGCGCGGGCGGCGCACTTCTCGGGTGCAGTCGCAGGTGCCCTCAAGAGCAACGCCGACGGGCTGGTCGAGGGCGGCTGGGACGGCGGTGTGCTCGCCAACGTGAACAACTCCGAGGTGCTCTCGACCAAGGCGCCGGTTGATGTGCACACGGCCACCACGGCCACCTACATCTCGATCACCGCCGCAGCGGGTCAGGAGCAGGCGTTGGCGGACCTCCTGACCGCGGCGGGTGGCATCGTCGCCGAGACCGAGCCGAAGACGCTGTACTGGGCGGGGCTGCGGATCAGCGAGCGTGAGTTTGCGATCTTCGACATCTTCGCGGACGAGTCCGGCCGCGCGGCCCACTTCGCCGGCAAGGTGGCCAACATCCTGAAGGACCAGGCCAACGTGCTGGTCGAGGGCGGCTGGGACGCAGGTGTGGTGGCGAACGTCCGGAACTACGACATCCTTGCGGCGAAGTGATCGCCCGAGTACCACAGCAAAACGCCCCGCTGGTAACAGCGGGGCGTTTTGCGTTGGGCATGTCGAACCCGTGGCCGGACGGCGGTGTACACCCCGGCACCGGGATCAGGGCTCGCCGGTGTCGATCTCGAACTGGAAGTGGATGGTGACGGTGAAGCCGACGTATTCCTCGTCGGCCTGGGAGCGCATGCCGATGTCGAAGTCTCGGCGGTCGATGTCGAAGCTGCCGCGCGCCACGCGGACGTCGTCTTCGTCAGCGAGGTTCAGCACGAAGCTGACAGGCTGAGCGGTGCCCTTGAGCGTCAGGGTGCCGGTGACCACCAGGCTGTCGGGGCCGGCGGCCTCGATGGCGGTCGACACGAAGGTGGCCTCGGGGTGGGTGCCCGCGTCGAACCAATCGGGCTCGGGCAGCTGGTTCTGCACTTGCGGGTTGTTGCTCTGCACAGTCGCGGTCTGCACGCGCGCGCTCAGCTGGCTCGCGGCGGGGTTGCTGAAGTCGAGCGCAGCCTCGACCTTGCTGTCGGTGAAGACGCCCGGTGTTTCCGACTGGGTGACCAGCGCCGTGAAGCTGACCTCGGTCGCGCCGGCGGCGAGGACCGGGGAGGCCTTGAAGACGACGGCGTAGGCGTACAAGGCCGTTCCGGCCGCGACGGCGATGAGCCCTGTGCCGCCCAGTGTGCGCCGAAACGACGCCGATGCCGTGTCGGGCAGCATGCGCAGCAGCACGCCGTCCTTTTCGATGAGGTGGTGCTTGAGTGCTGCACCTGCATGCATCAGCAGCAACACGATCAGCGCGTGGCTCGCGAGCTCGTGGTAACCGGCAAAGTGCTCGGCGATCTCGTCGCGGTTCGGCAGGGTGTCGAACGGCGGCAGGTGCGGCACTTCGAGCACGCCGAAGAGGAGGGTATCGATGTTCAGTGGCGACGCCGAGACCATGATCCAGCCGGTGACCGGAATGAGGAACGTCAGTGCGTAGAGGCCGATGTGCGTTGCGCTCGCCGCGCGGTGTTGCCACGCCGGCGCGACGTAGTCGATCGCGGGTGGCGCGTGCGTGGCACGCCACAGCAGGCGAAGGACCGAGAGCCCCAGGACCAGCAAGCCGAAGGTCTTGTGCCACTGAGTGAGTTCAAAACGCAGTGGGTCGTCCGCCTCGAGCGAGACCATGAACTTGCCGACGGCAAGCAGGCCCAGGATGCTCGCGGCGATGAGCCAGTGCAGCACGATGGCGGCATCGCTGTACCGCAAACTGGCTGATCGACCCACTGGTTTTGTCTCTTGTCGGTTTACTGTGCCGCGACCATCTCGATGCTCAGCGACACCGCGACGTCATCGCTGACGAACGGGGCGTTCTTGCCGAGGCCGAAGTCGGAGCGCAGCAGGCCGCCCGAGGCGTCAAGGCCCACGACCGGTTTGCCGCTCATCGGGTGGTTCTGCGCGCCGTTGATGTTGACGGTCAGCTCGAGCGGCTTGGTGGTGCCCTTGACGGTCAGGTCACCCATGACCTTGTAGCTGCCGTCGTCCTGCATCTCCATCGAGGTGGAGGCGAAGGTGATCTCGGGGTTGTTGGCAACGTCGAACCAGTTGCCGCCGGTCAGGTGGTCGTGAAAGATCTCGGAGCCGGTGACCACGCTGTTGACGTCGACCACGACGTTGACGCTCGACTGGGTCGGGTCGTCGGCGTTGAGGTTCAGGTCGACGGTGAAGTCGTCGAAGCTCAGCGTCGGGTTGGAGAAGCCGAGGTGGTTGTACTGAAAGTTGATGTAGGCGTGCGTGCTGTCGAGCGCGTACATGCCCGACGGCACGCCGGAAAAGTCGGCGGCGGTGGCGGTGGTGGCGGCGAGCACGAGGCCGGCGAGGGCGGTACGGGGAAAGCGCATGGGAAATCTCCTGTTTCAGCGAGTGTGGGTGTCGGCGGAGCCGTTGCAGGCATTGTGACACGCGCGTGCGCGAAACATTCCGGCCGATCGGTAAAAACAGTGTGTCTCGATTCCGACCCAATAGCCGTGTGGAAGAACCGCGTTTTCTCAGCAAATTCAGCGGCTTGATACATCGGTGCGACCACCTTCACGCCCGGTGCCAGGGGTGGCTTATGCAGCAATGCAACGCGTCGGTGCAATTTTGCTAATGGCCATGTCAGGTGGTGCGTGCGTGATCGGGGCCCGCGCTCGGTCGCGTGCGCTGTGCGGCCACGGTCTCGCCGCTTTTCATCTGCACGCACACGGTTCACGTTGCGCGGTGGCGCGACAGCGGCATGGGTTGTGTCAGCCGCCGCCGTGACAACCGGTGGATCGACGGAAGTTCGGCGCGTTCACACGCTGTGAGTGCACGCGTCGCTGCCGTCAGGTAATCAAGCCCGGCACCGGCACGTCGGGCGAGAGGTCGGCGCCGTAGTCGACGCCGTCGACGCCGAAGCCGAAGAGCTTGAGGAACTCGGCCTTGTACCCGACGAAGTCGGTGACCTCGTGGAGGTTTTCGGTGGTGACGGTGGCCCAGGCGTCAAGTACAGCCTGCTGCACCTCGGGCTTGAGCTCGAGGTCGTCGGCACGGAGCCGGCCTTCGGCGTCGGTGCCCGCGTCGCCGTAGAGGCTCTCGCGAAACAGGCGATCGACCTGCTCGATGCACCCTTCGTGGCTGCCGTTGGCCTTCATCACCTTGAACAGCAGGGCAAGGTACAGCGGCATGATCGGGATGGCCGCGCTCGCCTGGGTGACCACGGCCTTCAGCACCGACACGCGCGCGTCACCGCCGGTGGCCGCGAGCTTCGCGCGGATATCGATCACGCGCTTGTCGAGGTCCTGTTTGGCGGCGCCGATGGTGCCGTGCCAGTAGATGTCCCAGGTGACCTTCTCGCCGATGTAGGTGTAGGCGGTGGTCTTGGCGCCCTCGGCGAGCACACCCGCGTCGTGCAGCGCGTCGATCCACATCTGCCAGTCCTCGCCGCCCATGACCGCGACGGTGTTGTCGATGTCGTCCTGGGTGGCGGGTTCGAGCGTGACCTCGCTGACGATTTCCTTGTCGGTGTTGATGCCGCGCTGGGTCACCGCCTTGCCGATCGGCTTCAGCGTCGAGCTGTGCACCGCGCCTGTGACCGGGTGCTGGCGGCGCGGCGCGGCCAGGCTGTAGACGACGAGGTCGACGGTGCCGAGGTCGGCCTTGATGGTGTCGATGACCTGCTGCTTCATCTCGTGTGAGAAGGCGTCGCCGTTCAGGCTGGTGCAGTAGAGGCCTGCCTCGGAGGCGGCCGCGCCGAAGGCGGCGGCGTTGTACCAGCCGGCCGAGCCGGTCTTGCGCTCGGTGCCGGGCTTTTCAAAGAACACGCCGAGTGTCGCGGCGCCTGCGCCGAAGGCCGCCGTGATGCGCGATGCGAGGCCGTAGCCGGTTGACGCGCCGAGCACCAGCACGCGTTTCGGCCCGCCGTCGATCGGCCCGTTGCCCTGCACGTGCGCGATCTGCGCCTGCACGTTGGCCGCACACCCCGCCGGGTGCGCTGTGGTGCACATGAAACCGCGTACTTTGGGCTGGATGATCATCGGGGGCTGCCGTGTTGGGGTTGCGCCATTGTAGCGCGTCGGCCTCGGCGGTGATGTGTCAGCCTGTGTCGCTGACCCCCGCGTCGGCAAAGGTGTGCATGCCGTTGTGCAGTGCGCAGGCGAGGCGCAACAGCGGCACGGCGGTGGCGGCGCCGCTGCCCTCGCCGAGGCGCATCGCGAGGTCGAGCAGGGGCTCGGCGTCGAGTGCCTCGAGCAGCGCCTGGTGACCGGGTTCCTGCGACTGGTGGCTGAACAGCATCCAGGCGCGCGCACCGGGCAGGATGCGGGCGGCGGCGAGCGCGGCGGCGGTGCAGATGAAGCCGTCGACGACCACCGGCAACCCGCGCTGGGCGGCGTGCAGGTAGGCACCCGTCAGCGCCGCGATCTCGAAACCGCCAAAGGCCTGCAGGCTGGTCAACGGCGCCGCGCGGGCCTCGGTGTTGAGCGTGAGGCTGCGGGCGAGCACCTCCATCTTGTGGCGCACGCCGTTGCTGTCGAGGCCGGTGCCCGGCCCTGTCATCAGGGCGAGGTCACCGCCCGTGAGCGCGCACCCGAGCGCGGTCGCCGCGGTGGTGTTGGCGATGCCCATCTCGCCGCCGATGAAGAGGTCACAGCCCGCGGCGAGCGCGCTGTCGACCTGCTCGCGGCCCGCGTCGAGCGCGCGCAGCAGCTGTTCGTGGCTCATCGCCGGGCCCGCTGCCAGGTTGGCCGTGCCCGCGGCGACGCGCCGGTCGGTGACACCGGGCAGGCCGGGGATCGGTTCGACCGTGCCGACGTCCACCACCGAAAAGCGCGCGCCGAGTTCGCGCGCGAGCACGGAAATCGCGGCGCCGCCGGCGGCGAAGTTGGCCACCATCTGCGCGGTCACTTCCTGCGGAAAGGCCGACACCTTCTCGGCGGCCACGCCGTGGTCGCCGGCGAAGATCGCGATGTGCACACGGTCGGCGCTGGGCGCGTCGACGCCCTGCAGCGCGGCCAGTTCGACCGCGGCGGCCTCCAGCAAGCCGAGCGAACCCGGTGGCTTGGTCAGTTGCGCCTGGCGTGCAAGTGCGGCGTCGCGGTGGGCGGTGCTCGGTTTGGCGGCGGGGGCCTGAAGCCAGGAGTCGGTCACAGTGGGGGTCCTTTGAGGGTCAATGGCAAGCCCGCGACCGCGAGTGCGACGCGGTCGGCGCGGGCGGCAATGCGTTGGTGAAGCCGACCCGCGGTGTCGAGGAACGCGCGGCTCAGCCGGTTGTCGGGGGTGACGCCGAAGCTGTTCTCGTTGCTGACCAGCACGGTGTCGCCGGGTGCCGCCGCGAGGGCGTCGAGCAGCGCGTCGTGGGCCGCGTCGAGGTCGGCAGGCGGCTCGGCGATCAGCAGGTTGGTCAGCCAGAGCGTCAGGCAGTCGACGAGCACCAGGGTGTCGGCGGCGCTCGCGGCGCGCAGCGCGTCGGGCAGCTCGATCGGCGCCTCGACGGTGTGCCATGCGGCGGGCCGGGTGGCGCGGTGCGCGTCGATCCGCGCTTGCATTTCATCATCGAAAGGGGTAGCCGTGGCGATCACCGTAACCGGCCCGTCGTGGGCCTCTGCGAGGCCTTCGGCCAGGGCGGTCTTGCCCGAGCGCACGCCGCCGAGGATCAGGGTCTTCATGCGAACGCTGCCGCGTCGACGTTGAGCAGGGGGGCGAGGCGCGCCCAGTCGAGGTGGGCTTCGACACTGTCGGCCAGGCGGTCGATCTCGGCGTCGCGCAGCGCGCGGTAGTCCGGCACGCTCTCCGCCGCTGCGTCGAGGCCGGCCCAGGTCAGCAGTGCCGCCTGGCTCGCGGGGTGCTCGAACAGGCCGTGCAGGTAACTGCCGAGCACCTGGCCGTCGGAGCTCGCGACGCCGTCCGTGCGGCCGTCGTCGAGCGCGATCAGCGGGTGGGCGAGCCCTGGCCCGGTGGTGTCGCCGACGTGGATCTCGTAGCCGTCGATCGAGGCGGTCTCGCCGTTCAGGCTGAGGGTGCCGGTGACGTTGATCAGCGCCTTGTCGGGCAGCATGGTCGTCTCGACGTCGAGCATCCCGAGGCCCGCGGTGTCGCCCGGCGCGCCTTCGACGCCGTTCGGGTCGGACACGCACTGGCCGAGCATCTGGTAGCCGCCGCAGATGCCGAGCACTTTGCCGCCGTAGCGCAGGTGGCGGGCGAGGTCGGCGTCCCAACCCTGCTTGCGCAGGAAGGCGAGGTCGGCGCGGGTCGATTTGGTGCCCGGCAGGATCACGAGGTCGGCCGGCGGCAGCGGCTGCCCGGGTTGCACGAACTGCAGGTCGACGCGCGGGTGCAGCCGCAGCGGGTCGAAGTCGGTGTGGTTGCTGATTCGGCGAAAGCGCGGCACGACCACGCGCAAGGTTGCGTCGGTGAGGCGCTGGCTCGCGTTCACCGCGTCCTCGGCCTCGAGGTGGAAGCCTTCGAGGAACGGCAACACCCCCAGCACCGGGATACCGGTCTTGGCCTCGAGCCAGTCGAGACCGGGTTCGAGCAAGGCGATGTCGCCGCGGAAGCGGTTGATGATGAAGCCCTTGATACGGGCCTGTTCGCTCGGCTCGAGCACGGCCACGGTGCCGTAGAGGTGCGCGAACACGCCGCCCTTGTCGATGTCCGCCACCAGGACAACGTCGGTGTCGGCGGCCTC